>JAZSGE010000099.1:0-11988 GCA_045532575.1 Eubacteriales bacterium
AGTGATATTGCAAGGCTTCGCCTCGCAGTGATATTCTATTCGCCTAAAAACTCGCGTAGCGAATATCACTCGGCGTAAGCCGAATATAACTGCGTAGCAATAGAACTCGCCGCAGGCGAATAGAGTTATGCGTGATACTCCGTTAAGAGTATCACGCATATGCGGTGGGAGCTTTTTTACTGCCCGATCACGGCGTCGGCTGCGATCCCCTCGATGTGGCGGCCGTCGTTCAGGATCTCGACCTTCGGGGTGACGAGCGTGCCGACCTCACCGGTAAGGCGAAGCACCGTCACCGCGGTGAAGTGTGGGGACATCGTGGCGCACATCGCGGGGAAGGGGATCCCCAGCATATGCCCGATGACCGCCGAGGACGAGCCGCCGTGGCTGGTGATCAGAACCGTGTCGTCGCACTCGCGCTCTACGCGGTAAGCATCCCCCTCGCGGCGGTAGCCGTAGGTCGCAAGGATGGCATCCACTCCGGCGGCCGCGCGGAGGGCACGCGCCGTGGCGGTATTCCGCAAAAAGGGCTCCTCGGCGTACCAGGTGCGCGAATAGACGCTCTCGCCGTCGCGCACCATTTTCTCGGCGAGATACCAGGGGTGTCCCTTCTCATACAGAGGCTCTCCCGTGATAGTCCCCCAGCCGAGCTCGCACAGGAAGTCGAGCTGCTCGACGGGGAGGCCGTGCCGCGCCGCGATGTGCTCCGCCGTCTCGACCGCGCGCCCAAGGGTCGAGGAGAAGCACCGTGTGAAGGGCTCGCCCGCAAGCCGCTCGGCGGCGGCCTCGGCCTGGCGGTGGCCAAGCTCGGTCAGGCAATCCAGCCTATAATCGGGGTGTCCGTGACGGACGAATACAAGTCGCATAGAGAGTCTCCTTACAGATCGTTACCTCTACTATATCACGATTGTTTTTGAAAATCAAGTCCCGTCGCACCGCCCCTTGACTTTTGCCCCCGGCTGGTGCATAATAGAGGGGAAGACAACGAAAGGAGCGCCGCGCTATGGGAGTGAACCAAGCAATTCCCGTCTATGATGCCGCCGTCATTGGCTGCGGCTATTTCTCGGTCGGTGCCGCCGGGGCGCTCGGCCATGCCGTGATCCTTGAGGAGGAATCGACCTGCGACACCCATTTCTACCTGCCGCTCTCCTCCTTTGCTCATCACCCGTATACGCCAAGAACGCCCGAGGGGCGCCGCCTCCTGACGGTCTTTGATCGGCTCGGCCTTGTTCGTGACGGGATGCAGAATACAAACGCCATGGAGATCGCCCTCTGCTCCTACCTTGCGGAGGGCGGCCCCCGTGTCCTGCTCAAATGCCGTGTCATCGACACGGTGCGTGACGGCGATCTTTACCGCCTTTCCCTGCAGACCAACGAGGGCATCACTCACCTGTACGCCAAGCATGTCCTCCGTACCGAAAGGCGCGCCGGCACGCGGCGCTTTACCGTTCTCCTCGGGATCGGGGATCTCGGTGCCGTGCGCACCCCCCTCCTCGCGGCCTTCCCGGGGGCGGTGCTGGAGCCGGCCTTCTATCCCGGCCGCTACGCCCTGCATATCCCTGCCGCCGGGTACGACGAAAACAGCATCAAGTGCTATGTCTACGGGATCCTCCGCCAAAAGGACCTCCCCCTCCGGATCCTGACAATGGCCCCGACCTTTTCCTATGAGAACACCGAGGATCCCCTCTCGGACGACTTCTATCGAAATCCGATCGAGGCCTTTGAGGCGGGCATCGCCTACGCAAAGGAGGTAGTGAGATGATCCTTTCGGTCCTTGAGGACGGCCGCGTGAGTGCAACCCCCGTTCCCCCTCCCCACTTTGATACGACCTGTGACGTTCTTTGCGTCGGCGCCGGGAGTGCCGGCGTTTACGCCGCCGATGCCGCCGCCCGTGAGGGCGCCTCGGTCATCCTCTGCGAGCTTTCCTCGAATCTCGGCGGTATGCACGTCACCGGCTGTGTCACCGGCTATTACTTCGGCTCGCCCGGCGGTGCCTACGAGCGCGAGGAGGAGCGGATATGGCAGGATACCCTCTTTGCCTCTCGCGGCCAATGGGAGGAGAAGCAGATCCACATCACCGAGCGTCTTGCGGAAAGCGGCGTCCGTGTCCTTACACGCACCTCGGCAACCGGCATCTATTTCGATGGCGACCGTGCCGTTGGCCTCCGTGTCTTTGACGGTGCCACCACCTATGCGATCGGCGCCGGCATCATCATCGACGCAACGAGCGACGGTCACCTTCTGCGGATGACCGACGTGAAGAAGCAGTACGGCCGCCCGAACGACGGCTCCTTCGCCCCCTTTACCGTGCGCACGCAGTACACGAAGGACGGGCGCTTCGTCTCCTCGAACGCCGACAGCGGCCATATGAACCACTATGACGCCGCCGACTTCTCGCGGAACACGGTCCTCGCCCACGCGGCGGCCGAGCGCTTCCTCGCGGAGGGGGAATTCCTCCATCACGCCCTTCAGGTCGGCGTGCGCGAGGGGCTGACCTTCCTCGGTGAGGATTCCGTGCGCTATGCCGATATCCTCTTCCGCCGCCTCCCCGAGCGCATCCTCTTTTATGCCTACTCCGACCTCGACCGCCACGGGAGCGAGCATGCGACCGACGAGGAGCTCTTCCAAAACTTCTGGGTGATCGCCAATCTTGCGACCGTCACGGCCAATATCCCCGTCCCGATGGGGAGCATCGTGCCGAAGGGCATCCGCGGCCTTGTGACGGCCGGGCGTTGCCTTTCGACCGACAGCTATGCCGCGAGCGCCGTCCGCATGAACCGCGATATGTTCCGCATGGGCGAGTGCGTGGGCGTTGCCGCCGCCATGGCGGTGAGTGACGGCGATATCCTCGCGATCGACTACGCCGCCTACCGAAGGAGGGTCGAGGCACGCGGCTGCTTCAACGGCTTCCCCTCGCGCGCCCTCGGCTTTGATAATACCTATGGCCACTACCTTGCTAAGATGCGCTCGCTCGGCCGCACGCCCGACAGGCGATACGAGGGCATGAAGCCTCTTGACAAGATCTACGAGCCTATCGAGTTTGATGTAAACAAGACCTTCCATCTTCTCGCGACCGATGCCCCCGGCGTCGCTCTTTGGTCCTGCTTCTTGGCCGCCGACCGCCCGGCTGTCTGCCGCCGCCTCTATGAGGCGATGACCGCCGCCGAGGACGACCTCCTTCGCTACAACTGCGCCCTTGGGCTCGGGCTGCTTGAGGATCGCCGCGCCCTCCCGGTCCTTCGCAGGATCGTGGATCGGCGTGACTGCTTCTTCTTTACCGACAACCGCCGCTCGAACCAGTTCCGGAGCGCCGCCGCCCTCTGCCTCCTTGGGCGCCTTGGCACCGAGGAGGACCTTCCGCGCCTTTTCGGGATCCTTGACGGCGGCGAGCTCGACCGCCCGATGTACCATACCCTCGCGGCGAACTACCTCTACCATACCGAGCCCGACCGCAACTTCGTCTACTTTGCCATGCTCACCCACGCCATGGTGGCGATCTCTAAGATCACGGCGCGGTGCGGCCTTCCGATGGCCGAGCTCCACGCCCGCTTTGAAGACCTGCTTGCCGACGGCACCCTCCTTCGCCGCGTGACCTCCGAGCCCCCCGGTCGCCCGGCCTATGAGGAAACGGCAAACTTCTTCCGCTATATCCTGCGCCTGACCTCGGGAGCATAAAAAGTATGCGTGATACTCCGTTAAGAGTATCACGCATAACTCTATTCGCCTGCGGCGAGTTCTATTGCTACGCAGTTATATTCGGCTTACGCCGAGTGATATTCGCTACGCGAGTTTTTAGGCGAATAGAATATCACTGCGAGGCGAAGCCTTGCAATATCACTTCCCGTCAGGAAATATCACTCTTCGCGTCAGCGAAGAATATCACTTTTAGTACTAACAGAAAAAGAGATAACATTTCGGCGAATAACCGATTTGTTATCTCTTTCTGTCGTTATAAGAACCTGCTACGCAGAACCTTGTTATTTGCTTCGCTCATAATAAGGGTTTGGGCTTAGCCCAAATCTGCGTTTGACCAGTCAAATGCGATGCTCGCACTTAGCTGTATTTTCAAATTTCTCCGCTAAGAACACCACCGCACAGCGGTGGGAGCTTTTTCTTAAATAATTCCGTCGGCAGCGAGGCGCGCGAGGATAAAATCGGCGAAGATGTCATATCCCTCGGGCTTGAAGTGAACCCCGTCGGGCGGCGGGCAATGGAGGTCGGCCTGCTCGCACGAGAGGGTGTAAAGGTCGATGACGGGAAGGCCGTAGCGCTCGGCGATGGCGAGGACGCCCTCGTTGCGCTTCTTGACGCGGCTGTGGCTTTGATCGTTCACCGTGTGGGTCGAAAGGACGAGATAGAGGGGCGTTTTTGGTGCCATCTTGTGGAGAAAGTCAACAAGGGCGGCGTAATGGCGGGGGTACTCCTCGCCATCCTCGAGGTGCCAGCCGTGCAGGCCGTTATTCAGAAGGATGGCGTCGCGGCGCGACTCCTGCGAGGCAAAAAGCGCGATCATCGGTGCGAGGGCTTTATTATCGATCCCCTTCGACGAGCCGAAGCCGTCGACAAGGCAACGCTCGCCGCTCCGCTTGGTGATGCGCTGGCGGATCCCACAGGAGATCGAGTCGCCAATGTAGAGAATACGGGGAAGATCCGAGCGGCGCGACTGCTCAAGCCAGGTGTTATCCCATTCGTAATTTTCAAGAGAGGTCCTGCTCTCGGGCTCAAAGGTGAAGCTCATACCGATTCTCCCTTCGGATAAAAATGAAAACTGCCTTCCGAAGAAGGCGGTTTTTGTTTGGAGCGGATTACGGGGCTCGAACCCGCCACCTCCACCTTGGCAAGGTGGCGCTCTACCAAATGAGCTAAATCCGCATAGCGACCAAGGTCGCTGGTGCCTCCGGTCGGAATTGAACCAACGACACGAGGATTTTCAGTCCTCTGCTCTACCAACTGAGCTACAGAGGCGAATTGGCGACCCGGATGGGGCTCGAACCCACGACCTCTGCCGTGACAGGGCAGCGCTCTAACCAACTGAGCTACCAGGCCATATTCGCAAGGCGTTGCCAACGCCTTTCGTACGATGGTGGGAACAATAGGGCTCGAACCTATGACCCTTTGCTTGTAAGGCAAATGCTCTCCCAACTGAGCTATGCTCCCATGCTCCCCTATCGCCCGTCGTTCTGACGGCTTTACCATTATAGCACCCCGCATTCTGTTTGTCAAGGGGGTTTTTATATTTTTTTTATTTTTTTGCGGGAAGCGGAAATCGGTGGGGAAAGTGGGTGGTGCTGAGGGCGGCACGGGCCCGAAAGAAAAAGGAGATGCGCTCGCATCTCCTTTCCTTTTTAAAGCCCGAGGAGCCGTATCGCGTTGCCGGCATAGATCAGGTCGCGGTCGGCATCGGTGATCCTCTCATAGTCAATGCCGCCAATGTTCATGCCGGGTGAGCAGACCGGGTAATCGCTCCCGAAGAGGAAGCGCTCGGCACCGACGGCATTGACGCCGTAGGCAAGCATCCCATAGCGGAAGAGCCCCGTGCCCGAGAGATCGAGGTAGTAGTTCGGCGCTTCCTTCATGAAGGCCAGGTGCTCGAGGTAGGCGGTCTTCTCGCCGGGGTGGGCCGCGACGAAGGTGACGCCGGGGTGGGCCTTCACCATCCGATGGGCGGTGTCCATCATCTGGGAATGAAAACTGACGACCATCGAAAGCTGTGCGGCAAGATCCAGGATCTCGTCAAGCCCCTCGGCCGAGTAATACCCCTCCCAGCCGTGGATGTAGGGGACGAGCTCGCCAATGAGGCGGACCCCCGCCGCGTGCATCCGTGTGATCTCCTCGCAGGACTCGCGGACGAAGGCGGGATGGATCATCATGCCGGGGATATAGAAATCACCGAGGCGGTCGCGGAGTGCGAGCATCCCGTCATTCCCACGGCGGAGGATGGCGGCGCCGCCCTCGGTCCCCTTCAGGTCCAGGCGGACGAGCGAGCCTGCGCACTGCGTGATGCCGCAGCGCGTAAGGTCGGCCTTGATGGTGGCAGCAGAGTCGCCCTCCCCGAGGAGCTCGGGGTAATTGCTGATCTTATCCTCGCATCGCACCCACGGGTGCATATGAAAGTCAATGATGCGGCGCATAGGTGCCTCCCCCTTCACTATTACTTCGCGGCGATATACCCGAGACGGTACAGAAGCTCGGCGTTGAGAAGCGCGCCGCCCGCCGCGCCGCGGAGGGTGTTGTGCGAAAGGCCGACGAACTTGAAGTCGAACATGAAGTCCTCACGGAGGCGCCCGAGCGAAACGCCCATGCCGCCGTAAAGGTCACGGTCGAGGGCGGTCTGCGGACGGTTCTCCTCCTCGAAGTAGGTGAGGAACTGCGCGGGGGCCGAGGGGAGACCGAGCTCCTGGGGCTTGCCGCGGAAATTGCGCCACTCCTCGAGGATCTCCTCCTTCGTGGGCTTCTTGGCAAACTCGACAAAGACGGCGGCCATATGCCCGTCGATCACGGGAACGCGGATGCACTGGGTGGTGATGATGGGCGCCTTGGCCTTGACGATCATGCCGTTTTCAATGTGACCCCAGATGCGGAGCGGCTCCTGCTCGCTCTTCTCCTCCTCACCCCCGATGAAGGGGATGACGTTGCCGACCATCTCGGGCCACTCGCGGAAGGTCTTACCGGCGCCGCTGATCGCCTGGTAGGTGGTGGCGACGATGCGCGTCGGCTCATACTTCAGAAGGGGGGTAAGGGCAGGCACGTAGCTCTGGATCGAGCAGTTGGGCTTGACGGCGATAAAGCCGGCCTTCGTGCCGAGGCGCGCCTTCTGGGTAGCGATAATATCAAGGTGGCTGTCATTGATCTCGGGAATGATCATCGGCACGTCGGGCGTCCAGCGGTTGGCCGAGTTGTTCGACACGACGGGGAGCTCGGCGCGGGCAAGGCGCTCCTCAAGGGCGACGACCTCGGCCTTCGGCATATTGACGGCGCAGAAGACGAAATCAACGGCATCGGCGATCGCGCCGATATTCGCGGAATCGAGGACCACCATCTTCTTGACGCACTCGGGCATCGGGGCCTCGAGCTTCCAGCGGTCACCGACCGCCTCCTCGTAGGTCTTCCCTGCGCTGCGGCCGCTGGCAATGAGGGCGGCGATCTCAAAATAGGGGTGGTCGGAAAGGAGTGTGATGAAGCGCTGGCCCACCATGCCCGTGGCGCCAACGATACCGACTTTCAGTTTCATAAACGGTCCTCCATATATTAGAAATATAATTTATCATTTTAAGGATATGGTGCATTATAGCATACCTTTCGGAAAATGTCAATGCGGCAGAAAGAAAAAACGCGCCGCAGCGCGTTTTTCCCGTTTCATTTTCTGATGATCTTGACATTCTGCGGCAGGATGCCCGTTGCCTCATAGACGATCTCGCTGATGACGGCGACCTGCGAGGAGACCAGCTCCTCGGCCGAGGAGACGATCACGTTCATCTTGTCGCCGCTCATAACGGCCACGCAATTCTCAAAGCCCTTGGCCTTGACAAGGCTCTCGACGTTCGCCTCGTTCTGGATATCGAGGGCGATGCGGCTGATCTCGGCCATGGCCTGCTGCTTGGTCGCCTCGACGGCGTCCTCGCTCTCGACGACGCCCTGGAGCACCTCGAGGGCCTCATCCCGCGCCTCCTGGCGCGCTAACTGCGTGGCCGAGAAGTAGGTGGAGGTGCTGACGGTGCCGCCGTCACCCTCGGGATCCCCGTTATCCACCATATTGTTCTCGCCGTAGCCCGGGCCCTCGTTGTCTCCCATGAACCAGCGGTAATTGAGATAGACCGCCGTACCGATGAGAAGCACCGCACAAAGGACGATGAGACTGCGCTTGCCTGCATTCGAGAAGAGCTTCGATTTGAAAGAGATTTTTGCCATGACTGTTCCTCCACCTAAAATTCTTGTTCTGTGTTACCATCTATATGACGGTGTCGGCGGCTTTATGCCACGCTTTTTATTTTTTTGCCGAGACCTTGACCTTATGGGTGCCGATGCCGAGCGAGGCGGAAAGGAGCGAGGTGATCTCCTCACGCACGGCGGGGTCGCCGCCCCCCGTACAGACAACGGCCACACCGAGGACGCGCGGCGGTCGGCTCTCAACGAGGATGCCCTCGCCCCCTGCCGTCAGCGTGCCGCCCGTGGCCCCCTCGGCATAGACGCGGCTCTCGCCCGCCTCAAGGGTCAGAAGGACCGAGACCTCGCCAACGCCGCGCACGCCCGAGAGCAGGGCTGTGACCTCCTCGGTCAGGGTGCGCCGATAGGCCTCGGCATCGAGGGTCTCCCCCTCCTCCTCGCCTCCGCCGAGGCCGCCGAGAAGAAGCAGGCCGAGCCCGAGGACGAGGAGGACGAGGAGCGACCACTTGCCCTTCATATTTTTAAAGTATCGAAGAAGGGTGCTGTCAGCGTTCAGGATAGATCACCTCACATTCGGCCCCCGTATCAGCCTCAAGGGCCCGCACGATCCGGGGGAGATCGGCGGTCGCGGCGCGCCCCGTCACCCCGAGGGTGATGCGGCGCAGGATCACGGTGCTGTCGACACAGTTGCCCTCGACCGTGACGGTGATCTCCTCCTCACGAAGGTCGTATTCGTCGATAAGATAGCGGCGGATGCCCTCGGCGGTGGCCGCGAGGGTCTCGCTCTCGAGCCAATCGGTGGCCGCCTCGCCCTCGCTCTCGAGCTCCTCGAGGATATCGCGGAAGCCGTCCATCTCGCCAAGGAGGGCGGGCAGGGGAAAGAGGATGGCGCCGAGCACCGAGAGCGACAGGGCAAAGGAGACGGTCTTGCGGAGGCGCTCCTCGGTCGGAAGGATCCCGAGGACGGCTGTGATCGCCGAGACGAGCAAAAGCGAGGTCAGATAGTCCTTCATACACCCTCCTTACCCGATGGCGGGAGACAGCCGCGCAAAGAGCCCGGCAAGGAAGAGAAAGAGCATCGCCGAGAAGGCGGTGGCCGCGAGGCAGAGGTCAAAAAGCGCACGGAAGCCGCGCAGAAGGCGGACGGCGGTCGGCGCCCCGAGGAGCCCGGCGAGAGACGCGAGGAGCGACAGGGCAAAGCGCGAGAGAAGAAGCTCAAGGAGGACAGGCAGAAGGGTCAGGAGGATGGCCGCGACACAGCCGATGCCCGCCGTTGCGCGGATGAGCGAGACGGCGGCGCCGAGGGTGGCCATCTGCCCCGAGACGGTGCCGCCGACCATCGGGAGCATCTGCCCGACGG
Organism: Eubacteriales bacterium; assembly: GCA_045532575.1. Taxonomy (GTDB): domain Bacteria; phylum Bacillota; class Clostridia; order Oscillospirales; family CAG-272; genus UBA1740. The sequence goes on from JAZSGE010000099.1 coordinate 9,242, forward strand.
CAAAGCGGAGCGAGCGCATAGCCAGCGAATCGCGCGCGGCACCGAGGGCATTCCCGAAGGCGACCGAGGCCGTCGTCAGCACAGAGAAAAAGCCGAGGAGGGTGGCGTAGAGGGTGCGGAGGGTGGTGACCATCCCCTCGGTCCTGACCTCGCCGATCGCGCTGACGAGGAGGAAGCCGAGCTGGATCCGCAAAAGCGGAAGAAGGACGGTGCCGCCGAGGCGCTCGAGGAGCAGAGTCAGGGCGGCCATACCGCCGCTCCCGGCGAGGGCGGCCGCCGTATTGCCCCCCGCGAGGTAGAGGCCGCCCATCACGGGGGCGGCGACCTCGGCGAGAGCCGAAAGCTCCGAAAGGAAGGTCGCGGCGTGAGTGAAGCATCCCGCAAAGCGGTCGTAGGCCGTGAGCACGAGCAGGATCCCGAGGACGGCTGTTGCGGCGCGCGCCGTCCCCGCGCCGAGTGAGGAGGAAAGGAGCGAGAGCACCGCAAAGAGGACGGTGAGCCCCGCAAGCGAGGCCATCGAGGAGGCGAGCCGTGGGAGCACGCCCTCAGCGGCGGTGATCACGCTCTCAAGGAGGCGGCGCACGCCGATCGCCTCGCCGAGGGCGGCGGCATCGGTCGGGTCATCGGGGAGGGCCTCACGGGCGAGCGAGGGCATCCCCGCAAAGAGGTCGGAGAGGAGGTCCTCGGGCGAGGCGGCCGAGGCCGCCGTCGGCAGGAGCACAAAAAGAAAGAGAGAGAGGAGGGAAAGTAAGAGGAGGGGCCTTAGGAGCTTCATGAGAGGTAGGAGGCGGCGAGGGTCAGGAGGCGGGAGAGCGAGGGGAGCGAGACGACGAGGATCTCGGCTCTGCCGCACCACTCGACCTTGGTGGCAAGGCTGCCCTCGCCAAGGTCGCGACAGACCCCCGCTGTGATCTCGGTGACGGCGGCAAGCCCGAGGACACGCAGGCCGAGGCTGAGCGCCTCGCCCGCCGCCTCGCCGCCGGCAAGCTCGGTGAGCATCGCAAAGACCTCGCGGTAGCGCCACAAAACGAAGGAAAGGAGCGCAAGCCCACCGGCAAGGGCGGCGAGGGGGGCGAGCTTCCCCCCCGTCTCGCGGAGCGAAAGCGCCACCGTAGCGGCGAGCACGGCCAGGCCGCAAAGGCGCAGGAGCGTCAAAAGCCGAACACGCTCCGGATGGTATCGTACAGCTTGCCGATCTCCCCCATCAGAAGCAGAAGGACGAGCACGATGCCCGACAGCGAGACGAGCATCGACTGCTCGTCTCGCCCTGCCTTTGAGAGGATCTGACAGGAGACGGTCACGATCATGCCGACCCCCACCACCTTCAGGATCAGTCCTACATCCATTTCTTTCTCTCCCCTTTCGGTTCTTTCGTTTTCGGCTCTAGATGAGCACGAGAATAACGGCAAGGCTCGCCCCGAGGACGAGCGTGCGGCAGAGCCGCGCGGACCCCGGGCGACTGCCGCGGCGCGCCGCAAGGGCGCGCTCGAGCTCGGCGATGGCGACACGGCAACGGGCCGCCTCCTCGGCGGCAAAGCCCCTCCCGAGGGAGGCGGCAAGCTCAAGGAGGGGGGCCAGCTCCTCGCTGTCAAGGTACAGTCCCTCCCGTGCCGAGAGGAGGGCCTCCTGCAAGCCCCTCTCGCGTAAGACGGGCAGAAAGCCTGCCGCCTCGAGGGCCTCGTTGCGGAAGGCGGCGAAGATCGTGGGGGTCGGTGTCCCGAAGCCGACGATCTTATCGTGGGTCGTGCGCAGCAGCTGTAAAAATCCCTCGAGCTGACGGATGCGCGCGGAAAGCAGGTGCTGAAAATGGCGTGAGATCCCAAGGGCAAAGGCCGCGAGCGTTGCGGCGCCGAACAGCTTTAAAAGCATAGTCGTTTCCTCCAATGACAGTCATACAGCCTTTTCCGAAAGGCGGGTGGGATGGCAGACGATGCGTCCCTCCTCCCGTCGGAGCCCCACGGCAAGCGGGAAGAGCCCCGCGCGGACGAGCGGACGGATGGCGGGGCGCCGCAGGGCCTCCCCGAGGGTCGCGGCGTGGGTCGTGGCCAGGAGGGGAACGCCGCACCCCGCGACGGCGAGGATGGCCTCGGCCTCGCGGCGCGAGCCGATCTCGTCAACGGCGACCACCTCGGGTGACAGGGTCCTGACGGCGAGCTCGATGGCGACCGCCTTCGGGTAGCCGACGAGAAGATCAACGAGTGCCCCCCGTCCGTAGCCGCCCGACAGCTCGCCGCGGCTGTCAACGACCGCAACGCGCCGTGCCCCCTCGCCGGTTGCAAGGAGGCGGCAAAGGTCGCGCAAAAGCGTGGTCTTCCCTACCCCCGGCGGCGAATAGACCAAAAGGCCGCCGCCCCCCGTCTCGAGAAAGAGGCGGTAGGCCTCCTCACCCGCCCCCCGGACGGCGCGCGGCAGGCGGAGGACGAGAGAGGTGACGTCGGTCACTCCCTTCACGCTCCCGCCCTCAAGGACGGCGCGCCCCGCAATACCGCACCGCAGGCCGCCGCCAAGGTCGAGGTACCCCTCGGCCAGACTCTCGCGGAAGGCGTAGAGCGAGCCGCGGCAAAAGTCGATGAGCAGCCCCGAAAGCTCCTCGGCCGACAGCAGGACAGGGAGGGGGTAATTGCGGCCGCCCGCCCTCAAGGAGGCACACCGATCGGCGCGCAGGCGGATCTCGGACAGGCCCTCCGCGAGGGAGGGGCGCAGGCGGATGGCATCCTCAAGCGCGCGGAGCACGGTGGGCGGCAGGA
>JAZSGE010000037.1:0-10621 GCA_045532575.1 Eubacteriales bacterium
CTCTCCGTCGGCTACGCCGACACCTCCCCTTACACAGGGGAGGCTTGAAGTAACAGGGGGAGGCTTAGTTGGCCGCCGCTTCGTTTGCCGGCGGAGCGACTCATCCGTCGGCTACGCCGCCACCTTCCCTCACCAGGGAAGGCTTGTAGTGACAGAGGCTTGGCGATACGGGGGGAGGAGGGCGCAAATGGGGGGCGGCTTATCGGAGACGGACCGCCGGGGACGTCGGTCCCTACGGGATGGTGCTTCGGTCCGGCGTATGGCGAAGGGCAGCTACGGCAGGGGCACAGTCCCTCCGTCGGCTACGCGGCCACCTCCCCTTACACAGGGGAGGCTTGATTAGACCGAGGGGGGGCTTGATTAGCCGCCGCTTCGTTTGCCGGCGGAGCGACTCATCCACCGCAAGCGGTCCCCCTTCCCTCACCAGGGAAGGCTTGAAGTAACAGGGGAACGCCACCGGGGAAGGCTTTAAGTGACTGAGTTTTCGCCGGAGGAAATTTTGATGCACTGTGCTACTTCGGGGGGCCGGGAAGCCGTACAAAAACGTACGGCGACCGTGGTTGCCCTCCGAAGGAGTGCGGGGCGCAAAATTTACCCGGCGAGGTTCCTCGGAGTGGTAAAATTGATGCACTTTGTCGTCGAGGGAGGACCGCCGGGTGAGCAAGCGAAAAGGCCACGGTGTGGCGTTTTTGTGAAGCGATACCCCAAGGATAGGGAGAAATGAAGCGAATGAGAATGAGCGCGCATTTCGACCATATCCGCGGGGAGGGCAAACGTCGGTCCCACGGGATATGCGAGAAGGGCGGCAGAGTGGACAGTACGACTCATCCGTCGCCTACGGCGCCACCTTCCCTCACCAGGGAAGGCAAGCAGAGCGCAATTTTAGCCCACGAGGAAGAGACCGAAGAGGGCGAGGGCACACGTCGGTAGAGCCACGAGCACCCCGAGCTTCAGGAAATCACGGTAGCCAAAGCGGAGGCCGTGGCCGCGGAGGAGCTCCGAGAACATGATGCCGGCGAGGGCGCCGATCGGGGTCAGGAAGGCACCGATATTCGAGCCGATGACGGTGGCGTAGACGGCCTTCGTCCCGGCGGTGCCGGCTGTGATGATGTCCGAAAGGAGGACGCTCATCGGGATATTGTTGACAAGGTTGGCGGCAAGGAGCGAGCCAAAGCCATAGGTCGGGATCGGCGGGAGGGCGGCGAGCGCCCCGGCGATGGCGGAGGTGACACCGACCTCGGAGAGGACGGCGATCATCGAGAACATCGAGAGCACGAAGGGGATAAGCTGCCACGGGGCGCGGCGCAGGCACCCGAGGAGAGGCGTGGGGCGCGTTTTGCGGATGGCCGAGAGGACAAGGACCGACAGAAAGAGCGAGAGGACGGCGACGAGTGCCACGAGCCACATCGCAAGGCCGATATAGGGCCCGATTGCGAGAAGGAGGGTGGCGGTACCGAGATGAAGGAGGCCGAGGACAAGGAGGGGACGGTCGGCGACGCGCTCCCTCTCGGGGGTGGCGGCGATGCGATAGGCGAGCTTCTTATGATAGAGGCGATAGAGGATCAGAAGGGCGCCGACTCCGGCGAGGAGGGTCGGCAGGAGCATTGTGCGGAGGTAGGTGAGAAAGTCGATCCCCGCGGCGGAGGCGAGATAGATATTGGTGGGGTTGCCGATGATGAGCATCATGCTCCAGGTGTTGGCGGCCACGAACTCGGCGGCGAGGTAGGGCATCGGGTCGATACCGGCGTTTTTGGCGAAATAGCAGATGAAGGGGGTAAACGAGAGGATGATGATATCGTTGGAGGTGAAGACGGTCAGGACCGAGACGGTGACGTAGAGGATCAGAAAGAGGCGGCGCTGGCCTCCGTGTGCGCGGAGGAGGACGACCGAGGCGAGGGCGCGGAAGAAGCCGATCTCGTCAAGGAAGACCGAGAGGACGGTCATGGAAAGGAAGAGGACGAGGATCTTGACGGGATTGACAGCGGTATCGGCAAGGAGGGCCGCGGCGACCGTCCCGACATCGCAAAGGCCCGAAAGGAGGAGGGCGGCGGCGCCGAGAAGGGTGACGACGAGATAGCTGTCAAGCGTGATCCGCCCGAGGCGGAGCTTCGGATACACGAGGATCGCGAGGATCATCGTAAGGCAGGTGACGGCGAAGATCAGGGTGGCGACGAGCATCGGTTCCTCCTTTCGTCTTTGTGCGCGCGGAATTTTGCATCTACAAGGATAGCACACGGAAGGGGATTTGTCAATCGGTGGGTAAAAAAAGGCGAGGAAGGCGAAAAATCGGCTACTCTTCCCCCTGCCGGTTGACTTTTCCCGTGGTCGTGTGGTATACTCACTATATCATTTGCTGAGACAGGAGCTTTCGTATGAAATTTTTACTGTTTGCTGACTTTCACTACGCGCCCGGCATCTTCCGTGGCGGTACGCCCGAGGCCCTGGCCGCCTTCCAGAAGCGCGCCGAGGACGAGGGGTGTGATTTTATGATCCATCTCGGGGACTACACCAACAACTGCCGCCCCGAGCATCTGGCGATGATCGACGCATACCAGGAGTTCCATATTCCCTCCTACCACGTGATCGGCAACCACGAGGCCGATAACGCTCCTTTCGAGAAGGTTCTTGAGCTTTACAAGCTGAAAAGCGGCTACTACTATTTTGATTTCGAGGGTTACCGCATCATTGCGACCGACCCGAACTACTGCTTTGACGGTAAGGAATACTATCATTTCTCGATGGGAAACTACCATACGCGCGGCGGTGAGCGTGACTGGATACCGCCCGAGCAGTTAGAGTGGCTTCGCGAGGCGATCGCAACGGCGCCCGGCCCGTGCCTCATTATGAGCCACGCGAGCTACGAGCGTCCCGACGGTGTCCACAACGCCGACGCGGTGCGCGCCATCATCGACGAGGCCAACCGTCGCCGGCCGCATAGCGTCCTTGCCTGCTTCAACGGTCACCATCACCGTGACAATGCGCGCATTCTCGAAAACGTCCTGTATTTTGAGGTCAACTGCGTGTGCTTTGACTGGCTGGAGAAGCGCCACGACTGCTATCCCGAGGAGCTTTGCCGCGAGATGTCCTCGCTCTCGCACACCGTGTGCTTCCGCGATCCGCTTTGCTGTGTCGTTACGATCGAGGGAACGCACATCAAGATCGAGGGAACGCGCTCCGAGATGTTCCTTGGTATCAACCGCGCGGAGGCGGGGTGCCGGATCTACGACGACGCCGGAAGAGCGGTGGTCCCGAAGATCAGTGATCTCGATATTACCCTTTGAATACAAAGAAGCGCCCGACGGTGTCGGGTGCTTCTTTTATTCATAAATTAGGTGTTGCAAAACGGGCAGATCTCGCGTATAATATAATATGTCTACATATGCACTTTCTCAAGAGCTGCTGGAAAACGCACGACGTATCAATGGCCGAACGGTCGGGGAGATCCTTGGGCGCCTCCGCCTTGTGGGGGCCGAGATCTGCGGTCTTGGGGTGGCGAACCGCCCCCTCCTTGACATTCTACCGTCGCTTGGTGTGACGAGGATCACGGTGCGTGATCGCCAACCGCTGTCGGCGGCAGAGAGCCGTGCGCTTGCCGAGCGGGGCTTCCGCCTCCTTGTGGGGGAGGAGTGGCTCGGGGAGCTTTCGCCCGGGGTGATCTTCCGCACGCCCTCGCTCCGACCCGACACGCCGGCGCTCCTTGAGGCGCGCAAGCGGGGGGCGATCGTGCTCACCGAGATGGCGCTCTTCCTGGCGCTGTGCCCCGCGCGGCTGTACGCGGTGACGGGGAGCGACGGGAAGACGACCACCGCGATGATGACGGCGGCGATGCTCCGTGCCGCCGGACGGCGCGTGCATCTTGGGGGGAACATCGGCACGCCCCTCCTCGCTTCCCTGCCGGATATGCGACGGGAGGATGCGGCGGTCATTGAGCTTTCCTCCTTTCAGCTTTCGGATCTTATGCCCCCGCGCGGACGGGCGGCGATCACCAATATTACCGAAAATCATCTCGACTGGCACACCGACATGGAGGAGTACGCGGCCGCGAAGGCGCGCATCCTCGGGGGTGGCCTTGCCGTCCTGAATGCCGACTGCCCGAGGACCTCGGCCCTTGCGCCCTTACAGGAGAGCCTTCTGTTTTCGGCCACGGGGGGGCCTTCGGACATCCGGCCCTCCCTCTTCTGCGAGGGGGGCGAGGTCAAGCTGTCGGACCGAGGGGTGACATCCCTCTTTCCCCTCGAGGCGGTCAGCCTCCGTGGGCGCTACCATCTTGAGAATGCGATGGCGGCGGCCGGACTCGCGCTTGACGCTGTGCCTCCGCGCGCGATGGAGGAGGCGCTCCGCAGCTTCCGCGGACCGCGCCACCGCCGCGAGCACATCGGGCGCTTTCGCGGTGTGGACTGCTACGATTCCTCGATCGATACGACCCCCTCACGGACGGCGACGACGCTTGCATCCTTTGCGGGGCAGCGGGTGATACTGCTCGTTGGCGGACGGGGCAAGCGCCTCCCACTTAGGCCGCTGACCGAGGCGGTGGCGGCGTATGCCGCCGGCGTGGTGGCGACGGGTGAGGAGGCACCGCGCATTGCCGAGGCGCTCGGGGCGGCCTGCCCCCGGGTCCCCTTCACCGTGGCAGAGGACCTCCGCCGGGCGGTGGCCGAGGGGTTCCGCATGGCAAAGGACGGCGGCGTGCTCCTGCTCTCCCCTGCCTGCACAAGCTTTGATGCCTTTCCCGACTACAAGGCGCGCGGCGATGCCTTTTGTGCGCTGTGCCGGGAGATGATAGATTGAATGTAAAGAAAACGATACACGGCCAAGGATGGGGCGCAGGGCGTCCCTGTCCTTGACCGAAAGAAACGAGGTAAGACGATGAAAAAGGTGTTAGCGCTTCTCCTTCTCCTTGCGGCGGTGCTTTCGCTCGCCGCCTGCAACGGTGCGGCGCCCGGGGGTGACGAAGAGATCCCCGAGGGAATGAAGATCGCCGAGGAGGGCGAGGGGTACACCCTGTTTGTCCCCGAGGACTGGGTCGTAGAGACCTCGACCGGTATCACGATGGCGTACGTCTCGACGGTGGATCCCTCGAACGTCACGCTCCTTCGCACCGCGAGTGACATGGCGCCGGCCGCCTACTTTGCGGCGCACGAGGCGACCCTCCGCACGGTGCTTGAGGGCTACACCCTCCTTGAGGCACGGGATGACACGACCTTTGGCGGCGAGACGGCCTCCTTGCGTGTGTACACCGGCAAGGTCGCGGGGGTCGAATACAAGTATATGCAGTTCCTTGTCGCGAAGGCGGGAACGATCACCCTTTTCACCTACACGGCGCGGACCGAGATCCCCTCGGGAGATGTGAGCTATTACGACCGCTACGTGGACAAGGTCCTGGCGATGGCCGATGCCTTCGCCTTCCGCGGTGAGGCGGCCGAGGCGCTGCCCGAGGAGCCCGAGGAGGTCATAAAGAACGAGGACGGGCTGTACCTCGTCTCGGATCCCGAGGTCTCGCGGTATGCGCTGTACGCGCCCGAGGGCTGGGGGATCGATCTCCGGAACGGGACGACCTCGATCTCGAAGGACGAGGCGGTCGTGACGGTGGCGTATGAGATCCCGATGGAAGCGAGCATCGGTGACATCTGGGAGGCGCGGAGCGCGACCTTTGCCGAGCTTTACGAGGACTTCACCGTGGTCGAGGCCGAGTGCTCGCGCCCTGCCGAGACGGTCGAGGAGGTCGAGGTCTGGCTTGACGGGCACCAGGCGGCGCGCTACGTTTACACCTTTACGCACGCGGGGGTCCGCTACAAGACCCAGAAGCTCCTGACGCTTGACGGACTGTACGCCTATGCGATCACCTATACCGCAAGGGCGGAGGCCTACGACACCCACAAGGCCGACTTTGATGCGATGATCGCCGCCTTCCTTTTTGACTGATATGGACAAGCAGGAAATCTATCTCGATAACAGCGCGACAACGCGCATCGGAGAGACGGCACTTCTCCGCTACTGCGAGGTCAGCCGCACGCACTTCGGCAATCCCTCCTCGCTTCACGCACGGGGCAAGGATGCCGAGGATATCATGGCGGCGGCGCGGCGCTCGCTCCTTGCGGCCATCGGGGCGAAGGGTGGGAGCCTTATCTTCACCGCCTCGGGCACCGAGGCGAACAATCTTGCCATCCTCGGGCGGGCGCACGCCAAGGCGCGCTACCGTCGCGCCCGTATCGTGACGACAGCGGGCGAACACGCCTCGGTCACCTCCCCCTTTGCGGCGCTCGGCGCCGAGGGAATGGAGGTCGTGACGGTGCCGACAAGGGGCGGTGTCATTGACCTTGAGGCCATGAAGGCCGCACTCACCGAGGGCACGGTATTGGTGTCGGTGATGCTGGTCAACAATGAGACGGGGGCGCTTTACGACGTTGCGGCGGTCGCACGTCTTGTGAAGGCCGCCTGCCCCGACTGCGTGCTCCACGCCGATGCGACCCAGGCCCTTGGCAAGGTACCGATCGACGTGCGCGCACTCGGCGTGCGGATGCTGACCCTATCCTCCCACAAGGTGGAGGGGCCGAAGGGGGTCGGCGCGTTATGGATCGACGAGAGCCTCAAGAAGGAAAAGGGGGTCGCGCCCCTTATCCTCGGCGGCGGCCAGGGCGAGGGTCTGCGCTCGGGTACCGAGAACGTGCCGGGCATTGCCGCCTTTGCGGCCGCGGTTGATGAATGTAAGGTTGAGTTTACGGAACGGCAGAAAAAGCTGATGGCGCTGCGTGAGCATCTCCTTGCGGGGCTTGCGAATGAGCCGGCGCTTGGCGAGGTCATGCCCGTCCTGCCGCCGGTGGCGGCGCCGCACATCCTCACTCTCCTTTTGCCGAGGATCAAGAGCGAGGTCATGCTTCACTATCTTTCGGGCGAGGGCATTTCGGTCTCGAGTGGGTCGGCCTGCTCGTCTCACGGGCACGTGGGGGAGACGGCGCTTGCCGCCTTTGGCTGTCACGACCGCGAGGTGGACTGCGCCATCCGTGTGAGCCTGTCGCACCGCAACGAGCCGTGGGAGCTTGACCGCTTCCTTACGGTGCTCTCGGAGGGGTGCCGCCGTCTTTGCCGGATGAAATAAAAAAACCGATCCGCACGACGTGCGGATCGGCCCCATGACGGATGACGGCTTCCATCAACCGACCGTCAATAGAATTCCTGTGCCTCGACTCTGTCCGATAACGAAAGGACAAGCAGGCGCATTTCTGCCCGAGTGCGCGCTGACCGCGCACGAGCGACAACAAGGTCGCGTTCCTTGGCGGTAAGAGAAGAAAACCGTTGCATGGCTCTCTTATCCCGCACGATCTCCAAAAGGAAGGCATCGGGTAGCTTCTTTTCCAAGAGTAAAAATTCCTCCGTACCATGGGTGCGGGGCGCTTCGAGCACCCCAGCACCGTGGCGGAGCGTTCTCATTCGTCCCACTGTTATTGTATCCCGTTCCCATGGGGTCATACATAAAAGAAGAAAAAAGAAAAGGAAATTTTTATGAAAGAGCTGTGCTTTTCCCCTGCCGACATTCTCCTGCCCGACTTCGGGACGGTGGACGGCGAGCGCTGGGCGACCATCGCCTGCGACCAATTCACGAGTGAGCCCGAGTACTGGGAGGAGGCCGCACGCTTTGTGGGGGATGCCCCCTCGGCGCTCCGCCTCATCCTGCCCGAGTGCTATCTCGCCGAGCGTGCCGAGAGAGTCGGCCCGATCAACGCCGAGATGAAGCGCCTCGTTGACGGCGACTTCTTCAAGGTATATGAAAATTCGCTCCTGTACCTTGAGCGCACCTGCCCCGACGGGCGTGTGCGGCGCGGGCTCATCGGCAAGATCGACCTTGAGTGCTACGGCTATGCGCCGACCGATACTCTGCCCGTCCGCTCGACCGAGGGGACGGTGCTTGACCGCATCCCGCCGCGTGTGGAGATCCGCCGCGATGCGCCGCTTGAGCTGCCGCACGTGATGCTGCTCATCGACGACCCGAAGGGCACCGTGATCGAGGCGATCGCCGCGAAGACCGTGGGAGACGAGGTGTACAGCTTCAAGCTGATGGCCGGGGGCGGTCACGCCCGCGGTGTGCGCCTGACCGAGGACGAGTGCGGGCGCGTGCTGGCGGCGCTCGGCGCGCTGGCGGCACCCGAGGTGCAGAAAGCAAAGTACGGCAAGGAGGAGCCCGTCTTCCTGTTTGCCGTCGGTGACGGCAACCATTCGCTGGCGACCGCCAAGGCCTGCTACGAGGCCCTGAAGGCCGAGATCGGTGCCGAGGCCGCCGCCCGTCATCCCGCGCGCTACGCCCTCGCCGAGGTCGTGAACCTGCACGATGCGGCGCTCGATTTTGAGCCGATCTACCGTGTGGTGATGGGGGCGGACAACGAGGACCTCCTGGCGGCCTTCCGCGCGTATGCGGCCGCCGAGGGTGACGCTGCGCCGGCACAGCAGGACTTCCTTGTGGTGAGCGCGGGGGGCGAGGAGACCCTCACCCTGCCGGCGACCCACGTTCAGCCCGTCGGCACGCTCCAGCGCTTCTTGGACATGTACATCAAGGATCACCCCGAGGTCGAGGTCGACTACATCCATGACGAGGAGTCGCTCCGTGCGCTGGCATCGCGCCCCGGCAGTCTCGGCTTCCTCTTCCGTGGGATGGAGAAGGGGGATCTCTTCCCTGCGGTGGCGGCCGAGGGGCCCCTGCCGCGCAAGACCTTCTCGATGGGGCATGCGCGTGATAAGCGCTATTACCTCGAGGCGCGGAGGATCCGTCCTTGAAGAAGAGCGGCGTGCTCCGACTCCTTGCGATGCTGACCGCCGTCTTTTTGGCCTTTGGCGTATACGCGGTCTGCATTCACCTTTGGTTCAATGCGATCTTCTGGATCTATGTCGGCCTCTGTGCCGGAAGCGCGGCAGGCTACGTGCTGGCGACACGGGGCAATCTTTCCCCTCTGCCCGAGACGACACCGACAGGCCAGGACCCTACCCTGTACCGCGCCCTCCGCGAGCGCGTGGAGGCGGCGCGGCGCCGTGTGTTCTTCCTACCGTACATTGCGGTGGGAACGGGAGCCTCGCTCCTCCTCGATGCCGTCAATCTCTTCCTTTTTGACGGGAAGTTTTTGTAAATAAGAAGCCTCCGCTTGGCGGAGGCTTCTTATTTGTGATATTTCTTCCCTGCGAGGATCGAGAAGGAGCGATAGAGCGCTTCAAGGACCATGACCCGTGCCAGCTGATGCGGAAAGGTCATGGGGCTCATCGAGAGGCGAAGGTCGGCCCTTGCCTTGACGGCGGGCGAGAGGCCGTGCGACGAGCCGATGATGAGGCAGAGCTTGCCTGTGCGGTCAATGGCCTTGCCGATGGCGGAGGCGAGCGCCGGGGAGTCCAACATCTGCCCCTCGATGCAGAGGGCGACGGTATACGCCCCCTCGGGGATACGGGAGAGGATGCGCTCGCCCTCGGCGATGAGGGCCGAGGCGACGGCGGTCGCATCGTCCTCATCGGGGATGCGCTCCTCCTTTAGGGAGATCTCCTCGATCCTTGCGAAGGCGGAGAGGCGTTTTTTGTATTCGGCGATCGCCTCGACGAGATAGCTCTCCTTGAGGGTACCGACCGAGATCAGGGTTATCTGTGCCACGGTTTTACCTTTTTATGTAAAGTTTTGTTCCCGTCCATCAATGCTTGCGGAGGGCACTGTCAACAGTATACACGATGCGGCCGAAAAATGCAAGAGGGGTGGGTTTCTTTTTCGGGTTCCTCTTGATTTTTTGCGGCGGTTGCCGTATAATGGAGGGGTAAGACGAAATACCGAAAGGAGTTCCCCCATGAAGACTATCAAGGTTGAAGCCCTCACGAAGGAGGCCTTTGCCCCCTTTGGACAGTATTACACGATGGATGCGCCCGACGGCTATCCGCTGACCGGTGAGATCCACCGCTTCTTCCCCGATCGCGTGGTGGCCTACCAGGGGCACAATGTTGGCTTTTCGCCCATCCTGGTCAAGCGCCCCGACGTGATGAAGATCACGGCGGTCGAGTACCACACGACGACCTCGGAGATGATCCTGCCGCTGAACGATGACATGATCCTGCACGTGGCGCCCCCCTCGGCCGGCAAGCCCCTGCCCGAGTATACCAAGGCCTTCCTCGTGCCGCGCCACACCCTCATCAAGATGAACGCCTGTGTCTGGCATCTCGCGCCCCTGCCGGCAAGCGCCCCGGAGCTCGCGGCGATGATCGTCCTGCCCGAGTGCACCTACATGAACGACTGCATTGTGGTCGATCTCAAGGAAGACGAGCAGTTTGTGATTGAAAAGTGACCGGGCGGCAGATCTCGGCATAAACGGAAAGGAAAAGAGGGACTTCGCTTTGGCGAAGTCCCTCTTTTTGGCATACTTAAAAGCCCTTCAGCCGTGGGCGCCTCCCTTAATTCCCCCCTCCCGGAGGGGGCTTTGCGGGACGGACCGCCGGGTGAGCAAGCGAAAAGGCCACGGTGTGGCGTTTTTGTGAAGCGATACCCCAAGGATAGGGAGAAATGAAGCGAATGAGAATGAGCGCGCATTTCGTAAGGAACGCAGCGACGGAATAGCGAACCTGTGAGCGTCCCATATCCGCGGGGAGGGCAAGCGTCGGTCCCTAC
>JAZSGE010000081.1:0-3586 GCA_045532575.1 Eubacteriales bacterium
GCGACGATTTACCGGGAGCTCAAGAACGGTTACACCGGGGCCGTAGACGAGTACGGTCGCCGAGTGTATAGCGCAGAGGTAGCGCAAGCGATCTTTGAGAGAAATATCAAAAGGCGCGGCGAGCGGGCCGCGACCGCCTAAAACAGAGAGGAGATTGTCATACCATGCAAAACCGAGAAAATCAAAACATTGTGCAAGCGCGCTTCCTTGCGGACGTTGTAATTCTGCAAACGAGGACGGCCCCGGTCGACCTCGAGATCGGCGCGGTCATTAACGGGACGGTCGAGAGCGGGATCATTAGAGTCAAGGAGGCGCCTCAAGCGATCCTCGTCCGCCTCCTCGATATTGCCGAGGCGCTCGGCGTCATGTATTCGCTCCGCGACGGCGCGATCACGTTCGACTTTCGAGGCGCGAACGAGCTCACACAAGAGGATTTCTTTCACGAGGAGCGGGGCCTATGAACGAGAAAACAGTCCAGACAGAGAAAGGCGAGAGCGTCCAAGACGTAAGCACGGGCGACAAAGAAAAAATGGCGATCGCTCGGTTACAAGAGGCCGCTCGAACGTCGGAAAAATTCTATAAAAAGCCGCTGATTATCACGACGAGCGGCGGAAAAGACTCCTCCGTTTGCGTAGAGCTTGCCTTGAGAGCGGGGATTGATTTCGAGCTCATGCACAATCACACGACGGCGGACGCGCCCGAGACCGTGCATTTTATCCGTTCCGAGTTTAAGCGGCTCGAGGACATGGGATTTCCCTCGGATCAAATCATAGTAAACTATCCAGTCTACAAGCAAAAGCGCGTCTCTATGTGGAGTCTGATCCCTCAAAAGCTCATGCCTCCGACTCGGCTCGTCCGTTATTGCTGTTCGATCCTCAAAGAGCGCGGCGGACAAGGCCGCTATATCACGACGGGCGTCCGATGGGCCGAGAGCGCCAAGAGACAAAAACGCGGGATTTTCGAGACGATCAATAGCGATCCGTCGAAAAAAGTTATCCTCAACAATGACAACGACGATCGGCGCCGTCTTTTCGAGACGTGCAGTTTACAACACAAGGCCGTATGCAATCCGATCATAGATTGGTCGGACTCCGACGTTTGGGAGTTCATCGAGGACGCGAAAATCCCGGTCAATCCCCTTTATCAATGCGGCTTTGGCCGCGTCGGGTGTATCGGGTGTCCTATGGCGGGAACAAAGGGCCGTCAAAAAGAGTTTGCCCGCTATCCGAAATACCAAGAGCTATATATAAAGGCGTTCGACCGTATGCTCGAGGAACGAGCTCGACGAGGAAAGACAAATGGGACGTGGAACATGGGAACAACGGGGAAAGACGTCTTTCATTGGTGGATGGAGGACGGAACGCTCCCGGGGCAAATCGAGCTCGAGGACTACGAGGAGGATATAGACGAATGACGCTTTTACAAGAGATAAGGGCGACACGCGAGCAGATCGCCAAACTGCAAAACGAGCTCGCCGAGCTCGAGGCTTGCCTCGAGCAAGAGAACGAGGGAGACGCCGAAAACGAGGAGGCGGACACATGAGCGGCGGGATCGTACTCGCCGCCCTCCTCGAAACGGTCGACACAGAGGCGGGCGTCTTTATCGTTCACCAAATGGGCGACGGAGTCGCGGAGGCGGTCGGCGGCGGAACGGCGGCCGAGCTCCTCGCCTCCGACGTCGTGAAGAAAGTCGGCGGAAATCCCGTCAAGCGGATCACGCTCGACGTCGACGAGTGGCCGGAGACACCGACTCCGACCTTGATTGTCACGATCGGCGACAGAGAGAGGAGGCGCGGCCGTGAATAAGACAAAAATCGAATGGTGTACCGCCACATTGAACCCGGTCGTCGGGTGCTCGTTTGGGTGCCCGGACTGCTACGCGGAGCGGATTAACAGGCGCCTTCACTATGTCGAGGATTTCACTCGGCCCGAGTTTTTCCCGGATCGTCTGCAACAGCTACGGACGCGGAGCCCGCAAAATATCTTTTTAACCTCTATGAGCGATCCGGCAGACTGGCGGCCGGAGTGGATTATTCAAGTCCTCGACGCGATCGAGGCAAATCCACAACATAGGTATTTATTCCTCTCAAAGCGGCCGGAGGCATACACAAGCCTTTTCCCTCTCCCGGAATGGAGAAAGACTCTCAAAAATATATGGTACGGGACGACAGTCACGCGAGACATAGACCTCCACAGGATCGCAGAGCTCCCGCTTGACGGGAAACGCTTTGTCTCATTCGAGCCGCTCCTCGGCTCGGCAAATCCTCGGCGGCGCCCGATCACGGCGGCCGTCCCGTGGATAGATTGGGCGATCATCGGAGCGGAGACGGGCCCGGCCGCAAAGCGGGACAGGCCCACCCGGAAGTGGATCGACGAGATCGTCGCCTATTGCGACGAGACGGGCGTCCCGGTATTTATGAAAGACTCCCTCCTCCCTATCGTCGGCGAGGAGGGCATGAGGCGGGATTTCCCCGCGCCGCTCGTAATTTATTAAAACAGAAAAGGAGAACGCCATACCATGAAAAGCCTTATTTTGACAGCACAGGACGCCCGAGACCTTGAAAAGGTCGGCGGCCTCACAATCACAAAGCCGATCAAAAACGCGCCGCCATACATCGAGGGGACGTATTTCCGGCTCGAGCCGGACGGCGAGAAATGTCTCCTCATGTCAAGAGAGGGAGTCCCCGCCTCCGTGCAGTATTTCGGCGGGCCTCATGTATGCAAAGGCGACGTCGTCTTTATCCGCGAGCCGTGGTATAGGCTCCGCGATCCTCAAGGCGGAGAGTCGGATCGATTTGTCCTCGCCTCGGACTCAAACGTCGCCGAGGATCAAGTCGCCTACAAGTGGAGTTCGCCCGTCTCAATGCCGGAGGCGGCCGCCCGGCACTTTGCCCGCGTCGTCTCCGTGGCGCCGCTCTATAACAAGTCGGTCGCGGTTTGGGAGGTCGAGCTTGAGAAGATCACAAAGGAGGCCGCGCTCGCGGCGGAGGCGGACGAGCCTCCGATCGTCTCCGAGGCCGACGATCCCGAGAACGTCTCCGACTATCTCACCTATACCGGGGACATGAGCCCGGAGGATCACGAGCGCATGATCGCAAAGATCGACGAGGATCGCGCCCGCCTCTCGGAAGTCCGGGAGCGCCTCGGCCGCATTGACGAGCGCCTCGGGGAAATTTCTCGCCTTATGTTTGAGGATCGGGAAAAGGTCGACGCGAACGATCGCGCCGCCGTTGAGGCGGAAAACGAGACACTCCAAGAGGAGCAAGCGCAACTCTCGAGCGAGGAGGCCGAGCTCGTCGAGGCGCTCACGGCCGCGGGCGTCCCCGTGGACGAGATAGAGACGCCGGAGGAGGCAGAGACCACGGAGGAGCCCGTCGAGGGCGCCACGGCCACGGAGAGCGCCGGAGACGCGCCGGAGGACGACGAGGAGATCGGCTCTTTCACGTTCGGAAAGTGTAAGTATTGCGGCCGGGAGTGGGGCGTCACGCTCGAGGGAGCAAAGGGCGGCGGCTATCCGACACAGCGCACGGCCGACGCGGCGGCGACTCGCCTTTGCACTTGCCCGGAGGCCGTAGAAAAGAGAAAGC
>JAZSGE010000062.1:0-1910 GCA_045532575.1 Eubacteriales bacterium
ATTGCCATAGCATCTTCGTTTTCTTCGCTTAACGACTCATCCGTCAGCCTACGGCTGCCACCTTCCCTCGCCAGGGAAGGCTAAAGATACGGTAGCCGGCGCTCCCTTGTATGATAAACGACAGCCACGTGGGGGAGCGCGGCTCAAAGAGTCCTACCGACGAAGCAAATTAAGCCTCCCCTGTGTAAGGGGAGGTGGCGGCGGAGCCGACGGAGGGACTGTGCCCCTGCCGCAGCCACGCTTAGCAATACGCCCCGACCGAAGCACCAAATGCCTCCTCCCTCTCCCCCTTGACTTTTTCCTCCGCCGGTTATATAATGATGGTATTACCGAATTCCCATAAAAAGTAAACCCTCCGCTCCCCACCCCGCAGCACCGCGGAACGCCAAGGACACTACCTCTTGACTACCTCCTTGACCGCCTCCTTGGCTACCTCCTGCCACCTCCTTGACTGCCTCCTTGACTACCTCCTCGGCTACCTCCTGCCACCTCCTCCGCTGCCTCCGCGCCGCAAGAGCGTTTTCTTCCTATATAATATATATAAAGGCGCCCTGCAAACCTTTCGTTCCATCACCCCCACCCAAGAACGCAAAAACCGCGTCCTACGGGTCAACCAAAACAATTTTGTAAATAAAACCTTACGAGGAAACCATGCTTTACAATACCGTTCTTGAAGCCATCGGCAACACTCCCTTGATCCGCCTCCGGAAGCTCGTCCCCGAGGACAGCGCCGAGGTCTTAGTGAAGTATGAGGCGCTGAATGTCGGCGGCTCGATCAAGACCCGCACCGCCTTCGCCATGCTCACAGCCGCCGCGCGCGAGGGCAAGCTCCCCCCCGACTCGATCGTGGTCGAGGCGACCAGCGGCAACCAGGGCATTGGCCTTGCACTCTGCGGCGCCGTCCTCGGCTACCGCACCGTGATCGTCATGCCCGACTCGGTCAGCGTTGAGCGCCGCCTCCTTGTCGAGCAGTACGGCGCCGAGGTGCGCCTCGTCCATGATGACGGCGACATCGGCAAGGCCATTCGTGAATGTCAGGAGACCGTCGATGCCATGGCCGCCGCCGACCCGAAGGTCTTTGTGCCGGCGCAGTTCGACAACCCCGAAAACCCGAGGATCCACGAGACGGCGACCGCCGCCGAGATCCTCCGCGATGCCGGCGGCCCGATCGACGCCTTTTGCTCGGGCATTGGCACGGGCGGCACGCTGACCGGCATTGCCCGCATTCTGAAAAAGGAAAATCCGGCGACCCTCGTTGTTGCCATCGAGCCCGAGGATGCCGCCATCCTGTCGGGCGGCACGATCGGCACCCACCTGCAAATGGGCATCGGTGACGGCATCGTACCGTCGATCCTCGATGCCTCGGTCATTGACGAGATCGCCCTCGTCGGTGACGAGGAGGCCCTCGCCACCGCCCGTCGCCTCGCCGCCGAGGAAGGTCTCCTCTCGGGCATCTCGGGCGGCACCAACGTGGCCGTCGCCCTCCGCCTCGCCGCCCGTCTCGGGAAAGGCCACCGCGTGGTGACGATCCTCCCCGATACAGGTGAGCGCTATTTCTCTACCCCCCTTTTCACGGGCTAAAATTGCGCTCTTCGCCGCCGAGGAGGGCAACCACGGTCGCCGTACGCTTTGTACGGCTTCCCGGCCCCCTCGACGACAAAGTGCATCAATTTTATCTCCGTGAAAAGCTCCCACCTAGCCAAGCCTCCCCTGCGTCGTCAAGGCTTTGTTACTACTAGCCTCCCCTGTGTAAGGGGAGGTGGCGGCGGAGCCGACGGAGGGACTGTGCCCCGCCGTAGCTGCCCTTCGCCATACGCCGGACCGAAGCACCATCCTGTAGGGACCGACGCTTGCCCTCCCCGCGGATATGGGACGCTCACAGGTTCGCTATTCCGTCGCTGCGTTCCTTA
>JAZSGE010000080.1:0-1513 GCA_045532575.1 Eubacteriales bacterium
CGCATGGCGGATTTACAGGGGATCGACGTCGCGGCCGTCGAGGATCGCGCCGCGCAGTTCGCCGCGGGCGGCTCTATGCGGATCACGACCGACGCCCTCAAGCGCTCCCTCACGCTTTCGGGCGGCAATATCGCACAGCCGACGAGAGTCTCCGGGATCAATCCAGGACAAAACCTCGTCTCCGGCATCGTCGACATGGTGAATGTCGTCGACGCTGACGGCATGGGCGAGGACTCCGTCGCCTACGAGGTGAGCGGCGGGCAGACGGCGGCGACGAAAGTCGACAACGGCGAGGCGACGACCGCGAGCGATCCGACCTTTGCGATCGCGAAGATCACGCCGACGCTTATCACGACTCTTTCGTATGTCTCCCGTTTCATTCAGCGCACGACTCCGCTCAACTATCAGAGCCGCGTCTCCGATAGCGCCCTCGCCGCGCTCCGTCGCAAGGCGGGCGCCTTGATCGTGACGGGCAATCCCGCCGCCACGATCCCCGAGCCTACGGGTATTCTCAAGGCCGCCGCGATCTCGGCCGGGACTGATCTCTCGATCTCCTCGATCAACGAGACCACGCTCCGCAAGATCGCCCTCGCCTACGGCGGCGCGGCCAACGTGGAGGGCGGCGGCGTTCTCCTCTTGAACAAGGCCGACTTGATCGCTTTCGGCGACATTCGCGGCACGAACGAGAAAAAGGCGGTCTATGAGATCGAGTTTTCCGAGGGCTCCTCCACAACGGGCACGATCAAGGACGGCGGCCTCGCCGTGCGTTTCTGCATCGTCGACGACCTCCCGGCGCTTTCCGCGGCCGGAACGGCCGCCGCGACCTACTGCATGGCCTACGGCAAGCCGCTTGCCTATCAGCTCGACTTGTTCGGCCCGTATGAGGTCGAGGTCTCCCGCGACTATAAGTTTGCCGAGGGCCTCCTCGCGGTCATGGGCTCCGCTATGATCGGCGGCAACGTCGTTACCGAGAACGGCTTTATCCGCGTAAAAAAAGCGTGAGTCCTCTCGGGCAGACCGCTACTCCCACGGCAAGCCCTAACGCCGGAGCGGTCGCGAGCGGATCGCAAGTAACGCTTGCTTGCGAGACCGAGGGGGCACAGATTTATTACACGCTCGACGGGAGCGATCCGTCCAACGAGTCCACGCTCTACGAGAACGCGATCGAGATCACCGAGGCCGTGACGATCAAGGCGAAAGCCTACGCCGAGGGACATACCGCCTCCGACGTGCTGACGGCGGCCTATACGATCTCGGGATAAGGGGGACGGCATGAGCGAGAACACGACCACGACGGAAACCTCCCCGGAGGAGACCGTATCGGGCGAGTATCTCGCCTCCGTGCGCCTCTATGTGAGGAACAACTCGACCGCGCTCGACGCGGAGATCAAGGACTTAATACTCGCCGCCCGGGGAGAGCTTATCCTCGGCGGCCTCCTCCCCGCGCGAGCCGCGGACGAGAACGACGCCCTCGTCAAGCGGGCCGTCACGACCTACGTCCGGGCAGAGTTCG
>JAZSGE010000016.1:0-56789 GCA_045532575.1 Eubacteriales bacterium
TCTTGCTTGATCTGCTTATCCATCTTTCTTCACCTTTCTTTTTATTAACCAAAACCCCAGAAAGCGGCGGGTGAAGCAGCGCGGCACGCGCCAGATCTCCGCAACCCGAGGAAAGGTCCGTAGGACATTATAGCACAACTCTCCCGGTTTGTAAAGGGGGTAAGCGAAATTTTTTACTATTATTATAAAAGAGGCGTCCCTCGCTAAGAAGGAGCGCCCCTTTTCTAAGGCTTATGCCTCTTTTGTGTCAGAATTGCCGATCGCGACCCGAAGGCGTACAAGAGCCGTACGTCGAGAGGGAGCGAGCGGTGGTGACAAAAAAGAGCAGACACCGTCTGCTCTTTTCCTTATGCCTCCCGGCGCACGAATTCGCGGCAGAAATCGCCGATCGCGACCCGAAGGCGTACAAGAGCCGTACGTCGAGAGGGAGCGAGCGGTGATTTATGTGGGAATTCGAAGCCGTATCAGAGACAGATCCTGTCGACGCAGGAGTAAAGCTGTGCGAACAGCTCGCGCTTCTTGTCGCCGACGGCCTTCATCTCGGCGATCTCGGCCTCGCTGTAGAGGGCAAGCTCCTCGGGCTTGGCCTTGCCCTTGTAGAGACGGTCGAGGGTCAGGGCGTAGTTGATATCGGCGGTCACGATCTTGCCGGCACGCTCGCAGACCACAAGATTGGAGTTGCCGAGGAAGAGCTCCTCGACAGCACGCTGACCCATACGGGTGGCCAAGAGACGGTCGCGCAGGGTGGGGACGCCACCGCGCACGATATGCGCAAAGCGGGCAAACTTGGTCTCAACACCGGCCTCGGCCTGGATGCGCTTGGCAAGCTCGGGCGCAAAGTCCGAGCCCATGCCCTCCGACACGATGACGATGAAGGTACGCTTGCCGAGCGCGCGCGAGGCACGGATCTTGGCAATGGCCGCATCGGCATCGAAGGGGATCTCAGGGATGGCCACAGCGGTGGCACCCGAGGCCACGGCCGTCTCAAGGGCGATATCGCCCGCGCCGCGCCCCATGACCTCGACTACATTGCAGCGCGCGTGCGACTCGCAGGTGTCGCGCAGCTTGTCCACAAGGTCAAGCGTGGTGTTCATGGCGGTATCAAAGCCAACGGTGAACTCGGTCGAGGTGACGTCGTTATCGATGGTGCCGGGGATGCCGATGCAGGGGATGCCGTGACGGGTCAGATCCTGCGCACCGCGGAAGGTGCCGTCACCGCCGATGGCCACGATGCCGTCGATCAGGAACTTTTCGCAGGTGGCGATCGCCTTCGCCATGCCCTCCTTGGTCTGGAACTCGGGGCAACGGTCGGAATAGAGCATTGTGCCGCCGTGATTCAGGCAGTTGGAGACATCACGCACCGAGAAGGGCTTGATATCCCCGTCGATGAGGCCGCTGTAGCCACGCATGATCCCCATGACCTCCACGCCGCGGAAGATGGCCTCGCGCGTGACAGCGCGGATCGCCGCATTCATGCCGGGGGCATCGCCACCCGAGGTAAGTACACCGATTCTTCTGAATTTCTTCATTTTTGCAATTCCTTTATGTCAAGTTTTATTTACACGCATAATTTGGAGCTCGGACAGTGCGAGAGTAAGCGCCCACCGCACCGCCTTTTTGCGCACGCGCCGTCTTCCGCCGCGGAAGCTGAAGCCGAAGGCACGGCTCCCCTCGGCCGTTGCGAGGCCGATAAACACACGCCCAACGGGGTTGTAGAGCGTTCCGCCGCCGGGACCGGCGATCCCCGTGACCGACACGGCAAGGTCGGAGCCAAAGAGGCTGAGCGCGCCCTCGGCCATCGCCCTTGCTGTCGCCTCGGAGACGGCGGTATGCTGCTCAAGGGTCTCCTTTGGAACCGAGAGGAGCTCCTGCTTGACAGCATCGGTATACGCGACAACGCCGCCAAGGAAGACCTCGCTGATCCCGGGACGGGATACCAGGCGATCGGCGACGGCGCCCCCGGTGCAGGACTCCGCGAGGGCGATCGTCCGACCGGACGATCGGAGTGCAACGGCAAGCTTTTTCTCAATCTTCATGTGTAGTTTCTCCTAACAAATCAAGCATGGTGCGTGCCGCCGCCGACAGGGGCAGGCGAGACGAGCGCACGAGATAAAAGTGACGGGGTGGCGGCTCCTCCGCAAGATCCAGGCGCACGACCTCGCCGGCCGCCAGCGCATCGGCGGCGAAATCCTCAACGATCGAGGAGATGCCGATGCCGCGCCGCGCGAAGGAAAGAAGCAGGTCCGAGGTGGCAAGCTCGATGGCGGGGGGCGGGAAGCCCTCACCGAGCCAGGAGGAGACGTAGGCCCGTGTTGTCGAGGTCTGGCCCTCCAGCATGATCATCGGATAGGCCGCGAGCTCCTCACGGGTGATGCTTTGCCGCTGTGCTAGGGGGTGCCCCGGCGCGGCAATGAAAATGTCCTGTACCGGCCGCAGGGGGGTGAGCAGCAGCTCCTCGCTCCCGGGGGCCAGAGGGCCCGAGACCACGCCAAAGTCGATCGCCCCGTCACGCAGGGCCTCGAGCGTGCGCGGTGTCGGCGCGTTCGTGACGGTCAGGCGGACATTCGGATAGCGCTCACGGAAGACGGCAATATAGTCGAGAAGGAAAAAGCGGAGGGTCATGTCCGAGGCACCGATGCGGAGGGTCCCGCTTTCGAGACCGGCGAGCTCACGGAGCTTCTCGCGCCCGGTATCGAGGAGCGAAAAGGCACTGCGGACATAGCCGATCAGCACCTCGCCCGCCTCGGTCAGATGGACACCGCGCCGCGTCCTGGCAAACAGGCGGACGCCGAGAGAGGCCTCGAGGCTTGCGATCTCGGCACTGACGGCCGGCTGGCTGACAAAGAGCCTGCGCGCCGCCTCGGTCACGCTGCCGGCATCGGCCACCGCAAGGAAGGTGCGGTACTTGTAGGTAGGGTCATTCATCGGCACACTCCTCCCTTACGTTACTCTCCTTATTATACTATTCCAACGGGAAAATAGCAAGAGGGATTTTTTGAAAATGGCGGGCGGCCGCAAAAATTGACGTTCCCTGCGGCAGAATCGCCGAAAATACGAAACATCCGATTGACAAGAGGGGGGTTTTATGCTATACTGAAAGCACCGGGAGAACCGCGATCCTTGAAGGAGGTGCCGCTTTGAATATTGCTGTTATTGCCGACGATGCGAAGAAGGAGCTGATGGCCGAATTCTGCATTGCCTACTGTGGGATCCTTTGCCGTCATCACCTCTGTGCCACGAGTGCGACCGGCAAGTACATTGCCGATGCCACGGGGCTTGAGATCGAGCTTCTCATGTCGGGCGAGGACGGAGGGAGCGAGCAGCTGATCTCGCGTGTCGCGTGCGACGAGGTCGATATCGTGTTCTTCTTCCGTGCTCCCGAGCCCGAGGTCTATGTACGCGAGAACGGGAACACCCTTCTCCGCCTTTGCGATATGCACACGGTGCCGATTGCGACCAACATTGCAACGGCCGAGGCGCTGGTCATGGCGCTTGACCGTGGCGATCTCTCCTGGCTGGAGGGGCGCCGCATTTGATCACCCATCCGGGGCACGGGGCATCCCGTGCCCTTTTTTTCGAGGTTTCTATGTCTGAACGCAACGTCACCGTTCATCTTGTGACCGCCATCGAGGGGGAGGAGACCATCACCGCCTCGTACGACGGTCTTTTGCGCACGGTCGCCACCGGGGTCAGCCTCACCTACACCGAGGGGGAGGCGGACGGTGCCACGACCACCCGGCTTGTGATCGAGCCGCGGAAGATGTCGCTCCTCCGCAGCGGCAGTGTCAGCTTCCGCACGGTGTACGAGGTGGGTAAGCCCTATTCCTCAACCTACCGTCTCGGCGGTATGGCCTTTGATGCTCTTACTGTGACCGAGAGACTGACCGTCCTTTTCGCCACGGCGCTCCCTGCCGTGGACTGCACCTACCGTCTGACCCTTGGGGGGGAGGAGCGCCGCTTTTCGCTCTCCCTCCGCCTTTCGGAAAGGGGGGTGACGGCATGACACAGGACGAGCTCCGCCGCGCACTGAAGTCCCCCCCTCTCCCCTGGCTGATCCTTGCGGGCGAGGAGGAATACCTGAAGCGCCACTACCTCTCCGAGATCCGCCGCACGCTCGTCGGTGACGATCCGATGGCCGCCTTCAATCATCTTCGCTTTGAGGGCGCTGCCCTTGACCTTGAAAAGCTCGAGGAGGCCGTCAAGGCGCCGCCGATGTTCTCGGACTATAAGCTCATTGAATGGCATCTTTGCGATTTTGAGAAGATGAAGGAGGCCGACCTCAAGGCCTTTTGCGACTTCCTCTCGGAGCGTGAGAGCTATGAGGGGGTCACGGTGGTCTTTTACGCCGAGGCCGGCCGCCTTACTCCCGGCGCGAACCCCAAGAAGCCGACCAAGCGCTATACCGAGATCACGAGGGCGATCGACGTCGTGGACTTCCCGCGCTCGACCGACAGCCAGCTCCTCGGCTGGATCGGCCGTCATCTTTCAAAGGACGGGATCGCCGCCGATGCCGCCGTTGGCCGCGCGATGCTCGAGCGGTGCGGTCATTCGATGGATGTCCTCGCGGGCGAGCTTGACAAGCTCATCGCCTACGCTCATGCCGGCGGCAAGGAGGCTCTGACCGTTGCCGATGTCCGCACCGTTACGGCGGCGAATTTTGAGTCCGATGCCTTCGGCCTTGGCAACGCCATCCTGGCGGGCGACACCGCCTTAGCGCTCGAGAATCTCCGTGATATGAAGAACCGCCGCCTCGACCCGTCTCTCATCTTCGGCTCTGTCTTCCGCCTCTTTTGCGACCTTTTTTCGGTGGCCCTTTTGCGCGAGGAGGGGCTATCGCCTGCCGCCATCCGCGAAAAGACGGGGCTGCACGAATACAAGGTCACCCTCTATCTGCGCGCCACGCAAAGGAAAAGTGCCGCCGACCTCGCAAGGACGCTTGACAAATGCCGCCGTCTCGATCTCGCCGGGAAATCGGGTGCCACCGACTATGCCGGCCTTGAGCGCCTGATCGCTGAGGAGGCGTGACCCCTTTTCTATTCCATCATCCAAGGAGTAGTTGTGCCAGCATTGAAGTCGGCAAGTTATGTTTACATCAGCTTTGACGAGAGCGACTACGGGACGGCTGCGCTGATCGCCGAGTGCCTCCGCGAGATCGGATGCGATGCGCGGATCAACGAGTATCTCCCGGGTAACGAGCGCTGGGCCGAGGCGCTCCGCCGCTTCGGCTTTATGGAGGGCGGCGAGAAGGTCTATACCTTCTCTATTACCAAGGAGGGCATTGATGCCCTCTATGCCAAAAACGAGGCCGATGTCTTGTTCTGAGCAAAGCAAAAAAGAGAGCAACAGGTGTTGCTCTCTTTTTTGTATTGCGCCTCGGTGCGCCGAGGTGCGTGGGGGGTGGGGTCTTAGCCCTTGCCGCGAGTCTCGAGAAGCGTCCTTTTGATATCCCAGAGCTTCTGCGAAAGGTCAACATAATAGCGATGGGGGTTTTCAAAGCGGCGGACCTCCTCCCAGAGGGTCTCCACCTCGCGGCGGCAATACTCCTGGATCTCGCGGACGGTCGGGCTCTTGTAGACGCACTCCCCACCGAGGAAGATCGGCACCTGTAGGGGGCGGAGGGTGTACTCGTCGAGGGTCTTGCGCTTCCACGTCTCCTCAGGGTCAAAGAGCTCAAGGGGCCGTTCGGTGTCGATGACCTCGTCATAGACGGTGAGCAGGTCGGCGGTGGCCATCCCGTTCTTATCGAAGACACGGTAGACCTTTTTGTAGTGAGGATTGGTGATCTTGCCCGCGTTCTCGCTGATCTTGATCTTCGGGATCACGGTTCCGTCAGGCAGCTCCTTGGCCGCCAGCTTATACACACCGCCGAAGACGGGATCGCTCTTGGCAGTGATCAGGCGCTCGCCGACGCCAAAGGCGTCGATCTTGGCGCCCTGGGCAATGATGTCACGGATGATGTTCTCGTCAAGAGAATTGGAGACGATGATGCGGCACTCGGTAAGGCCGGCCTCGTCGAGCATCTTGCGCGCCTTTTTCGTGAGGTAGGCGATATCACCCGAGTCGAGGCGGATGCCGCCCTTCGTGATGCCGCATTCGCGGAAGGCGCGGATGGCGTTCGGCACGCCGCTCCCGAGCACGTTGTAGGTATCAACGAGCAGGGTCGCGTTATTCGGATACATCTTGCAATAGGCGAGGAAGGCCTCGTACTCGGTATCGAACATCTGCACCCAGGAATGCGCCATCGTGCCCGTTGCGGGGATGCCGTAGTCGCGGTCGCTGATGGTGCAGGCCGTCGAGGAGCAGCCGCCGATAAAGGCGGCACGGGCGCCGAGCGAGGCACCATCCGCCCCCTGTGCGCGGCGCGAGCCGAACTCGGCCACAGCACGCCCGCCGGCCGCCCGCACGATGCGGTTGGCCTTGGTGGCGATCAGCGACTGATGGTTTAGGGCCAGGAGAATGTAGGTCTCGATGAACTGCGCCTCGATCGCCGGGGCGCGGACGGTCATGATCGGCTCGTTCGGGAAGATGGGCGTTCCCTCGGGAACGGCGTAGATATCCCCGGTGAAGCGGAAGCTGCGGAGATGGTCGAGGAAGCCCTCGGAGAAGCACCCCTTCCCACGGAGGAAGGCAATGTCCTCCTCGGTGAAATGAAGCGACTTGATGTAGTCGATGACCTGCTCGAGCCCTGCGGCGATCGCAAAGCCGCCGCCATCGGGGATCTGACGGAAGAAGACGTCAAAATACGCGATCTCCTGTCCCTTGCCGAGCTCGTAATAGCCGTTGGCCATCGTCAGCTCGTAAAAGTCGCACAGCATGGTGTTGTTCTGCTTGCCGTTCATTGAAATCCAATCCTTTCTTTTTGGGGTCATTGCCCCTCGTAGGTGTAAGTGGGGACGAGCTCGGCGACCAGCGCACGCAGATCGGGAGCATCGGTATCGGCGGCCACGCGGAGCCGCTCGAGGATAGCGGACAGATGTGCTTCATCAATATCAAGCGGCCGACCGATCGAGATCGAGTCGTTGGCCGTCCTTGCCATGCCCTCCTCGGCCATCAGGCGCTCCTCGTACAGCTTTTCGCCGGGGCGCAGGCCGGTCACGCGGATCTCGATGTCCACATTCGGCTCAAGGCCCGAGAGACGGATGAGGTTGCAGGCAAGGTCGTAAATGCGGACGGGCTCGCCCATGTCGAGGACAAAGATCTCGCCGCCCTTGGCGTAGGCCCCGGCCTGCAGGACCAGGGACACCGCCTCGGGAATGGTCATAAAGTAACGGATGATGTCCTTGTGGGTCAGGGTGACGGGCCCTCCCTCCGCGATCTGACGGCGGAAGAGCGGAATGACCGAGCCGTTCGAGCCAAGGACGTTCCCGAAGCGCACGGCGGCGAACTCGGTCCTTGAGTGGCGCGCCGCCGTCTGCACGATCATCTCGCAGATGCGCTTGGAGGCGCCCATGATGTTCGTGGGATTGACAGCCTTATCGGTCGAGATCATCACAAAGCGGAGGACACCGTAGCGATCCGAGGCCTCCACCACATTCTTCGTGCCGAAGACGTTATTCTTGATGGCCTCGGAGGGCGAGGTCTCCATCAAGGGCACGTGCTTGTGCGCGGCGGCATGAAAGACGATCTCGGGACGGTACTCGGCAAAGATGCGGTCGATCTTAGCGGCGTCACGCACGCTGGCGATGAGAGTGACGAGGTCAAGCTCGGGGAGGGTGCGGCGCAGCTCCTGCTCGATCTCGTAGGCGTTGTTCTCATAAATATCAAGGAGGATCAGGCGGCGCGGCGCATGAGTCGCGATCTGGCGACAGAGCTCCGAGCCGATCGAGCCGCCGCCCCCCGTGACAAGGACGGTGCGCCCCTCGATGTATCCCATCACCGAGGCAAGGTCAACGCGGGTCTGCTCGCGCCCGAGGAGATCCTGCACGTCCACCTCGCGGAGGGCCGAGACCGAGACCTGCCCGTTGACGAACTGATAGATGCCGGGGAGGATCTCGACCTTACAGGGGGTCTTCACGCAGATGTCGTGGATCCTCTTGATCTCACTCTTGGCGGCCGAAGGGATGGCAATGATGATCCGCTGGATCGCAAAGCGCGCGACCAGCGTCGGGATGTCGGAGGTGGTCCCCGCAACGCGGACACCCCCTACATAGGTGTTATGTAATGTTTCGTTGTCATCAACAAAAAACACGGGGTGAAGTGAGAGGTGACTTGAGGTGTGAAGCTCGCGCAGGAGCATCGAGCCGGCATCCCCCGCTCCCACGATGATGGTACGCTCGCCGCTTTCGCTACGGAGGAGGAGTGCATGGTGGACGAGACGGTAAAGGCGCTTGGCAATGCGGCCGATCCCCGTCAGAATGAGAAGGAAGCCGGCAAGGAGAATGGCGAAGCGCCAATCGGGTAGCGACGAAGGGACGAGGAGAGTATACGCCACATCAAGGAGGAGCAAGAGCGCAACCCCCGCACCGACACGCATCGCCTCAAGGATCCCGAAGGCCGACAGCGGGATCGAATAGAGGCGCAGGGCGAAATAGATGCCGAGCAGAAGGACAAGGTTATAGACGAGGAACCAGGGCTCCTCGGTGAAGAGACGGCCAAAAAAGGTGGCCCCCTCGGGCGTATGGAGGACCGAGGCGAGGAAGAATGCGAGAACGAGGCAGACGATGTCATAGGCGGCGACGATAGCGGCACGCCGGAGCTTACGGGGGAGCAGATGACGGGAGGAAGAGCTCATACCGGATGTCTCCTTTTCGTTTTCGGACAGAGCTACGCTCTGCATAGGTTGTCTCATTATAGCACAAAAATGCTCCTTTGACAAGGGTCAGGGCGCGAAAAGGAGGCAAAAAGCCCTCTCTTTTTGCTTTTTCCTTCGCTTTTTCATTCTTCTTGCTACTTTTTCGGCGCGCTTCTTGACTTTACCGAGAATTGTGCTATAATGTAATATTAGTGAAGATTAACGCCTTACGGCGAAGGGAGAGCCTAATGAAATACGATTTTGCCGCCACAGAGAAAAAGTGGCAACAGCGTTGGGATGCGGAAGGGGCCTTTCTGGCCGAGGACAAGAGCGATAAGCCGAAGTTTTACGCCCTTGTCGAGTTCCCGTACCCCAGCGGCTCGGGGATGCACGTCGGCCATATCAAGGCCTATTCGGGTCTTGAGGTCATCAGCCGCAAGCGCCGGATGCAGGGCTATAACGTCCTCTTCCCCATCGGCTTTGACGCCTTCGGCCTGCCGACCGAAAACTACGCCATCAAAACCGGGACCCATCCCCGCACGGTGACCGACCGCAACATCCAGCGCTTTACCGAGCAGCTCCGCCGTGTCGGCTTCTCCTTCGATTGGAGCCGTGTCGTCGATACCACCGAGGAGGACTACTACAAGTGGACCCAGTGGATCTTCCTCAAGATGTTCGATGCCGGCCTCGTCTTCCGTGATCAGGCCCTTGTCAACTACTGCCCCTCCTGTAAGGTGGTGCTCTCGAATGAGGACAGCCAGGGCGGCAAGTGCGATATCTGCAAGAGCGACGTTGTCCAGAAGTCGAAGGACGTCTGGTACCTGCGCATCACGCGCTACGCCGATAAGCTCCTTGCGGGGCTGGATGACGTTGACTACCTACCGAACGTCCGTCAGCAGCAGATCAACTGGATCGGCAAATCGACGGGTGCCTTTGTGAACTTCCCGCTTGAGGGGAAGGAGGACATGCTCCGCATCTACACGACCCGTCCCGATACCCTCTACGGTGTCACCTTCATGGTCGTGGCGCCCGAGCATCCGCTCATCGACAAGTACGCCGCCTCGATCGGCAACATGGCCGAGGTCGAGGCCTACCGCGAGATGTGCGCCAAGAAGACCGAGTTCGAGCGCACCCAGCTCGTCAAGGACAAGACCGGTGTCCGCCTTGAGGGCTTCACCGCGAAGAACCCCATCTCGGGCGAGAGCATTCCCGTCTACATCGCCGACTACGTTATGATGGGCTACGGCACGGGTGCCATCATGGCCGTGCCGGCGCACGACGAGCGTGGCTACGACTTTGCCAAGAAGTTCGGCATCGACATCATCGAGGTCATCAAGGGCGGCGATATTGAGAAGGCCGCCTATACCGGCGACGGCGAGATGGTGAACTCGGGCTTCCTGAACAGCTACACCAACAAGCAGGATTCGATCGCCCGTATGATCGAGGAGCTTGAGAAGCTCGGCGTTGGTGAGGGCGGTGTCCAGTATAAGATGAAGGACTGGGCCTTCAACCGTCAGCGCTATTGGGGCGAGCCGATCCCGATCGTGCATTGCCCGACCTGTGGCATGGTCCCCGTGCCCTATGAGGAGCTTCCCCTCCGCCTGCCCGCCGTTGAAAACTTCGAGCCCGGCGAGGGCGGTGAATCTCCGCTTGCCAAGATCGACTCCTTTGTGCGGTGCTCCTGCCCGAGATGCGGCAAGGAGGCACGCCGTGAGACCGATACGATGCCCCAGTGGGCCGGCTCCTCGTGGTACTTCCTCCGCTACATCGACCCGAAGAATGCCGAGGCGCTCGCCGACCCCGAGAAGCTTGCGTATTGGCTCCCCGTTGACTGGTACAACGGCGGTATGGAGCACGTCACGCGCCACATGATCTACTCGCGCTTCTGGCATAGTTTTCTTTACGACATCGGCGCTGTTCCGACCAAGGAGCCCTACGCAAAGCGTACGGCGCAGGGTCTGATCCTCGGTCCCGACGGTGACAAAATGTCGAAGTCGAAGGGCAACGTCGTTGACCCGCTCGACATCGTGAACGAGTACGGTGCCGACGTCCTCCGCACCTACGTCCTCTTCATGGGTGACTACGCCTCGGCCGCTCCCTGGAACGAGAACTCGGTGCGCGGCTGCCGTCGCTTCCTCGACCGTGTCGCCGATCTGCGCGACCTTACGAAGGGCGAGGGTGCCACGCCGGCGCTCGAGTCGGCCTTCCACAAGACGGTCAAGAAGGTGTCCTCCGACTTTGAGGAGATGAAGTTCAACACCGCGATCGCCGCGATGATGGAGCTGCTCAACAAGATCTACGAGGTCGGCACGCTGACGCGCGACGAGCTCCTGACCTTCGCCTCGCTTCTCTGCCCTGTGGCCCCCCACCTCGCCGAGGAGCTGAATGAGTGGCTCGGCAACACGACCCTCCTCTCGCTCTCGGCCTGGCCGACCTATGACGAGGCCAAGACGGTGGATGCGACGGTCGAGGTCGCCGTCCAGATCAACGGTAAGCTGCGCGATGTCATCGCCCTGCCGCTGAACTGCGAGCGCGAGGCCGCCATTGCCGCGGCAAAGGCCCTCCCGAAGGTCGCCGAGGCGATCGCGGGTAAGACGATCGTCAAGGAGATCGCCGTGCCTAATAAGATCGTCAACATCGTTGTGAAATAAGGGCTGCGGATTTAGGCATAACCGCAAAGGAAAAGAGGTATTTGGTTCTACCAAGTACCTCTTTTTTATTGCCTCGCTTTGTTTTTATCTTTCTTATTTACTGTGCTGTAATGATCTCCACCTCGTCGCTCCGGCAAAGAGTGTAGAGGTATTTCTGCCCAAACTTTCCCTTCTCAAAGAGAAAGACCGAGCGGCGGGCGTTCTTCATTACGGCGAGGCGGACGCCCCCCTGCTCGGGGGTGCTGTCCGAGATGATGCCGTCCTCGGAAATCCCCTGCGCCGAGAAAAAGCCGATATCGACATTAAGGTCCAGGGCACAGCGCTCGGCCATAGGGCCGACGAGGCACATATCGCGCTCGTAATACTCTCCCCCGATCAGAAGGCAGGGGATGTGCAGCTTTTCGGCGCCAAGAAGCGCCGCCACCGAGTTGGTGATGACGCGGATGCCCTCATGCTTTTTGATATGGGGAAGAAGGTACTGGGCGGTCGAGGAGCTGTCGATGTAGACCGAGAGGCCATCGGCAAGGAGAGGGGCGGCGGCAAGGGCGAGGGCGCGTTTTTCCTCCTCCTCGAGATAGTGGCGCTCGGCCACCGGCAGGGTCTCCTTCGGCGGATTGAGGACGGCGCCGCCGCGATATCGGCGGAGGAAGCCCTGCTGCTCCATTTCGGTCAGGTCGCGCCGCACCGTCATCTCGGAAACATAGAGCGCCGAGGCGAGCTCGGCGACCGAGACACGCTTTTTCTCACAGAGAAGATCAAAGATCTCCTTCTTCCGTCCGTCCAGCTTCATGATGCCCTCCCTTGTTCGGCCAAATGTTAGTTTTCAAACATTTCGAACAATACTTGCGTTCTTAATGTTCATACGCTATAATTATAGCGTAAATCAAAAGTTTGTCAATAGGAGCCTTCTATGATCACCTCCACCGACGCCCCGTGGTACCCCTTTCTCATCGAAGGGCTGGGTGCCATCGGCATTCTCGCCGCCATCATCGCCTTCCAATGCAAAAAGCACCGCGGCGTAATGTTCTGGCGCACGATGAACGAGACCTTCTTCGGGATCCAATTCCTTCTGCTCGGCGCCTATACAGGGCTGGCCATGAACCTTGTGGGGTGCGTGCGGAACGTGCTCTTTGCCGTCAATGTCGAGAAGGGGAGGAGCAACCGCCCCCTCATCCTCGTCTTCAGCACGCTCTTCACCGTCTTCGGGATCCTGACGTGGCAGGGGCCGAAGAGCCTCCTCGTCATCGGTGCCAAGATCATCTCCACAAGCGCCTACGGCAACAAGAACCTTCTCCTCGTCCGCTCGTGCATCCTCATAACGGCCACCAGCTGGCTGATCTACGATCTTCTCGTCGGCTCGGTGTCGGGCGCGATCTGCGAATCCTTCACCCTCGCTTCGCTCGTCGTGGGCATCGTGCGGTGCGATCTTCTCCCTCGTCTGCGGAGAAAGGACACCTGATGTTGCGTTTGCGCAGTTCCCATCAAATAAAAAAAGAAGGTGCTTTCGCACCTTCTTTTTGTTAGGTTTAGTTTACAGAAAATTCGAAGATCTCGCGGATGCCCGCCGTATCGGTCGGGAGCGAGGTAATGATGACGGTATCCCCCGCCTCAAGGAGCAGGAGGATCTCGGCCTCCTTGCGGAAGGCCATTCTGTACAGAGTACGGCTACCACCGGCAGGCGTGCCCACAAGGTAGACCATCGTCATTCCGTCCGTCGGAAGGAAGCGTACCTCCTCGACCGTAACGGTCTCGGTGACGGCGCTCGAGGCATCCGAGGTGTCGATGCCGGCCTGCGAGAGGAGCCGCGTATAGGCGGCGACCGCCTCGGCCTGGGTCTCGCCCGTTGCCACGATGTTGTACTGCTCCACGTTAACGAGGGCATAGAGCTTCACAAGCCCGCCGGCATCCTTGAGCACCATGATGTAGGACGGCTCGTTCGCAATGTTGACAAGGGCCGGGAAGGAGGCAACGTAGCGCTTCTCCTGCACCTCACCCTCGGCCGCGGCCATCGCCGAATGCTCCTCGGCGCCGTTGACGGGGTAGTACTTGTATTCGCCGGTACGGGCATTGGACAGGATGAAGCCGATGTTCGAGGCATCCTCGCTGACCGAGGTAACGCCGGTGAAGTACCAGACGTCGTTATCGAGCATCAGATAGCCGAAATCGTCGGTCGTCTGCTTACAGCCGCGCTTGGCAAAGAGGCTATTGATAAAGCCGCCGGCCAGGGTCCCCTGCCAATCGTACTTCCGGCAGACGAGATCGCCGTGATACACGATGTCGATCCAGGTCGGCACCTCGCCGAGGGCCAGCATCTCGTGCGTGCCGTCGACAGGGTCAAAGAGGATGACCTCGGAGACGTCCATCGCGCCGAAGAGCCCGACCTGCGGCTTCATGCAGGGGACAACGTAGTAGGGGTGCCCCTCCTCGTTGACCTCAAAACTGAAATTGCCGAAGATCTTGGTGGGATAGGCAAAGCGCAGGGCGCGCTCAAGATCCTGTCCGAAGAGGGCGCTCTCGGTATAGCGGATGCCCTTCCCCTCGGGGAGCTTCACATACTCGGCAAAGTTTTGGACCGCATCCACCATGATATAGCCGGGGATGCCGGTGTCCTTGTTGTTGAGCCACTTGAAGAAGCCGTCGTACTCGAGCGAGGCGACCTTCTTCGGGATGCTGTGGTAGTTGATCTGCGTGTAATTCTCGCTGACGATGAACTGCGAAACGACATCGGCCAGCTCACCGAGCTTGCGCGTGCCGAGGATGCGTGCCGAATCGGTGTCAAGCAGGGCGATGTTCGTGACCTCGTCGGTCCTCGGCATATCGGTGACAAAATCCCGCTCATTGACCGTGATAACGCCGGCATAGCGACGGGCATTGAAGGCAGTCGAGGAGAGGATGCCGCCGACAACGAGGACGAGGACAAGCCCTGCGGCGATGCCGATGAAGATCTTCCCCGCAAGCGTCTTGTGCAGGAGGAGCTTGACCTCCTTCTTCCCCTTCTTATCCGTATTTATCTGGAAGAAGGTGTCACGGAAAAGGGCCAGCCCGAGAGCGGCCGCGAGCAGGACTGTCGAGAAGATCAGAAAGCCCCAGAAGTCCTTGCTGTAAAAATTCAGCGGCGGCAGGGTCACGTAGAAGATGAGGAATTCGACAAGCAGCCAGGCAACGAGGGCCATGGCCAGCTTGACATAGGTGTTTTTCAGTGCGTTTTTCATTGATCTTCTCCTTTAGTAAAAGAGCATCTCCGTATAGGACGGATAGGGGTAGACCCCCTCGGGCATCACGATCTCCATCGCATCGACCTCAGCGCGCAGGGCCTCCATCAGAGGCAGGACCTCGTCGGCAAAGGCGCGGGCGGCATCGGCATGATCGGCACGGCGGAAGACCTCGTCGGTCAAGACCTCAAGCTGATCCGAGAGGGAGGCCGCCTTGGCCAGATGCTCCGAGATGCGCCGGCACAGGGTGCGCTCATAGGCGGCATCCACCCCGATGGTCTCCTTGCGGGCGGCGGCGGCGGCCAGATCATCGGAATACGCCACAGCGGCGGGCGCCAGCTCACGGCGGAGCATCTCGACCATCGTCAGCGACTCGATGTGCACCGTCTTGATATAGCTCTCATAGAGGATCTCGGTGCGCGAGGCCAGCTCCTCCCGCGTGAAGATGCCATGACGGGCAAAGAGGGCTACATTCTCATCATCAAGATAATGCGAGATGGCCTCGGCTGTCGTGCGGCGCTCGGCAAGGCCGCGGGCGGCGGCCTCCTGTCTCCATTCCTCGGAGTAGCCGTTCCCGTTGAAGATGATACGGCGGTGGGCCTTGTAGGTATTTCCGATCAGTCGTCCGATGGCGGCCGGGAGGTCCTTCGCTCCCTCAAGCTCATCCGAGAAGCGGTCGAGGATATCGGCAACGGCGGTGTTCAGGATGATGTTCGGGCCGGCGACGCTTGCCGACGAGCCGAGCATACGGAACTCGAACTTGTTGCCCGTGAAGGCAAAGGGCGAGGTGCGGTTGCGGTCGGAATTATCCTTCGGGATCTTCGGCAGGACCGAGGCCCCGATATCCATCATTGACTTTTTCTTTTTGGTGTATTCGATATGCCCGTCGGCAATATCCTCAAGCACGCTCTCAAGGTCCTCGCCGAGGAAGACCGAGAGGATGGCCGGGGGCGCCTCGTAGCCGCCAAGGCGGCAGTCATTCGCGGCCGAGGCCACCGAGATGCGGAGCAGGTCGGCGTACTCGTCAACGGCGGCGATGACCGCCGTCAGGAAGAGGAAGAAGCGCATGATCTCCTCGGGCGTTTTGCCGGGGCGAAGGAGGTTCTTGCCGTCGGTCGTCGAGAGCGACCAGTTGTTGTGCTTACCGCTGCCGTTGACACCGGCAAAGGGCTTTTCGTGCAGAAGGCAGACGAGCCCGTGGCGCGCCGCCACCTTCTTCATCATCTCCATCGTCAGCTGGTTGTGGTCGCAGGCGATGTTGGTGGTGGCAAAGACGGGGGCCAACTCATGCTGGGCGGGCGCCGCCTCGTTATGCTCGGTCTTGGCCGTTACGCCGAGACGCCACAGCTCCATGTCGAGATCGTCCATAAAGGCCTTGACGTTCGGGCGGATGGCACCGAAATAGTGATCGTCAAGCTCCTGGCCCTTCGGGGGACGCGCACCGAAGAGGGTGCGGCCGCAGAGGCGCAGGTCGCGCCGCTCGCGGAAGAGCTCGTAGGGGATCAGAAAATACTCCTGCTCGGCACCGACGGTCGTCGTCACGCGCGCCGGCTGCCCCAAGATCGAAAGCAGGCGCTGGGCGGCACGGGACACGCAGTCCATCGAGCGGAGGAGCGGTGTCTTTTTATCAAGGACGGCACCGCCGAACGAGCAGAACACGGTCGGGATATAGAGCGTCCCCTCCTTGACGAAGGCAGGCGAGGTCGGGTCCCACGCCGTGTAGCCGCGCGCCTCGAAGGTCGCGCGCAGACCGCCGTTCGGGAAGGAGGAGGCATCGGGCTCACCCTTGATGAGGGTCTTGCCCGAGAATTCCATCAGGATCTTCCCCTCGCCCGCAGGCTCAAGGAAGCTGTCGTGCTTCTCGGCGGTGATGCCGGTCATCGGCTGGAACCAATGCGTAAAGTGGGTCGCCCCGCGCTCCATGGCCCACACCTTCATAGCGTCGGCCACCGCATCGGCGATCTCCCCCGTCATCGGCTCCCCGTTGTCGGTCGTCTTTTTGAGTGCATCGTAGATCTCGGGCGCGAGGGCCTTTCTCATAGCCTCGTCCCCGAACACCATCTCTCCGAATATCTTAGGAAGAAGGGCGGCGTTTTCCATACGGTCTGTCTCCATTATAGCTAATATTTTACTATTATACATTATAGTGTATTCTCGCGTTTTGTCAAGAGTTTTCGGAAAAGCGGCGGTTTTCGATTGACAAAGCCTCCCATCTACAGTATAATGGATAGGTGAATATTTTTTGATTGAGGAACAGTATGCATTACATCACTCTCGACCTGGAATGGAACCAGGCCTACCTCCAGCAGGCGCTCTCGGTGCAAAAGCGCATCGGCTCGCACCTGCACGGCGAGGTCATACAGATCGGTGCTGTCAAGCTCAACGAGGCAATGCAGATCGTCGGCAGCTACAGCATGATCGTCAAGCCGAAATTCTTCTGCAAGCTCCACCGCCATGTGCGCGATCTGACCGGCATCACCCAGAGCATGATCGACCACGGCACCCCCCTCCCCGAGGCCGCCGAGAGCTTCCGCCGCTTTTGTGGGCGTGACTTCGTGCTCCTGACCTGGGGGCCTGATGATGTGCCGATGCTCCGCGAGAATCTGACGGCGCACCGTGTAAATTCCGAGTGGCTCGATTGCGATTACGACCTGCAAAGGATCTACAGCCGGCAGAGGGAGGGTGGCGCACAGAAGCAGCGCTCGCTCGAGTTTGCCATGGCGGCGCTCGGTGTCGAGCAGACCCTGCCTGCGCACGATGCCCTGAACGATGCCTACTTCACCGCCCTTGTCGGACAGAAGCTCGAGCTTGCCGAGGGCGTCCGCACGTACGGCGAGCGCGGCGAGGCCTTCCTCCTTGACAAGACCTACGGCGATGCCGATATCGGCGAGGTCGGCTATGAGAGCGTGGAGGCCATCCTCGCCTCTCCCGAGGCAGCTCTCCCCACCTGCCCCCTCTGCGGTGCCCCCCTGGCCACCATCGGCAAGATGCTCCACGGCCGCAGTCACCGCTACCGCACCCTCCTCCATTGTGAGCATGACGGTGATCTCTTCTTAACGCTCAAGCTCTTCCCGAACCACGATGCCACCTTCCGCATGCGGAAGATGCTCACGGTGGCCGACCCCGCCGAGTGCGAGGTCTACCGCAAGAAGCTCGAGGATGCCGCCGCCAAGCGCCGCCGCCGTCCGCGCCGCCGCCGTCGCCCCGCGGGTACCGCCGAGGCGCAGGCCGCCCCTGCGGCAGAATAAGGAAAGCCCTCCCACCGGAGGGCTTCTTATGTAAAGTATCGTTTCCATTATAGCAAAAAAGACGGGGCTACCCGCCTTTTTACAAGCGAAAGGAGCTGTCCAATGAATTACAGGCTGCGCACCGCGACCGCCGAGGATCTGGCCGCCATCGCTCGCCTTGAGGCCGCCTGCTTTGATGACCCCTGGAGCGAGAGCGCGATTGCCTCGCACCTGGCATCGCCCGCAGGCCTTGCCTTCCTTGCTGTCGAGGGGGACGGCACCGTCCTCGGGTACATTCTCGGGCTTACCCTTGGGGAGGAGAGCGAGCTGCTCCGCATCGGCGTCCTCCCCGAGTACCGCATCAAGGGCGTTGGCTGGAATCTTGTCGATCACTTCCTTTTTAAGCTGATCCCCCTCGGCACCAAGGTCTGCTACCTTGAGGTGAGGAAAAGCAATTATGCGGCGCAGGCGCTCTACGAATCCAACTGCTTCGTCGAGACCGGCACCCGCAAGCGCTACTACAAGAACCCGACCGAGGATGCCGTCATTATGGCCTACCGGTTCGGAAAATGAAGGAAGACGCGCCGCGGCGCGTCTTCCTTCATTTTCAAAACGGGAGCTTGCCCTGCGCCCTCACCGAGGGCGCAGTATTTTCATCTTGACACCTCCTTCGCTTTCTATTATAATATAAGGTGACTAATTGTCGGGTCGCGCACCGCACGGTGCCCCCCTTGCCATGTCACCGCGGCGCGGCCACCGCCCACCGCCATCTGTGAGGATCACCATGTACCTTTTGTCTATCGAAAGCTCCTGTGACGAAACGGCCGCCGCCGTCATCCGGGCCGAGGGCGACCGCCTGACCGTCCTTGCCGACATCATTGCCTCGCAAGCCGACACTCACCGTCTCTATGGCGGTGTCGTGCCCGAGATCGCCTCGCGCGCCCACGCCGAGGTCATTTCCGAGATCACCTACCGCGCGCTGGCCGAGAGCGGCGTGCCCCTCTCCTCGATCGGCGCCGTCGCCGTCACCGACCATCCGGGGCTCATCGGTGCCCTCCTTGTCGGCGTGAACTTCGCGAAGGCTCTCGCCTTTGCCAACGGCATCCCCCTCGTCGCCGTCGACCATATCCGCGGCCATATCGCCGCCGCGTATTACGATAAGGAGCCGCCAAAGCCCCCCTTCCTCGCCTTTGTCGTCTCGGGCGGCCACACCGCCATCTATCATGTGCGCGACTATACCGATATCACCGTCATCGGCACGACCCGTGACGATGCGATGGGCGAGGCCTTCGACAAGGTGGGGCGCCTGCTTGACCTCCCCTACCCTGCGGGTGCCGGCTTTGACGCCTTGGCGACCGAGGGCTTCCTCCGCGCCGTGGGGGCCGCTCCCCTCCCGGGAGCCGACGGCGAGACCCCGGCCGTTGCGGCCGCCGCCGCACGCTTTCCTAAGACTGTGGCCTACAAGGACTTTTCTCTCCCCTCCCCCGCCCTCCTCGGCGACACGCTCGACTTCTCCTTCTCGGGGCCGAAGACGGCCGCCGTCAACCTCCTCCACCGCTTTGAGCAGAGCGGCCGCAGCTTTGACCGCGCCCTCTTTGCCGCCGCCTACACGCACACAGCGACCGAGGCGGCCGCGCGCAAGCTCCGCGAGGCGCTTGACCGCTACCCGGGGCTCCCCCTCGTGCTCGCGGGTGGTGTCGCCGCCAACTCGCACCTGCGTGCGCGCCTTACCTCTCTGTGCAGCGCCTGCGGCGTCCGCCTTGTGATCCCGCCCCGCTCGCTCTGTGGGGATAACGGCGCCATGATCGCCGCCGCCGGGTACTACGAATTCCTGGCAGGGCACCGCGCCGATGCCGATCTCAACGCCTCGGCGGCCGACTGAAGGACAAGTATTCTTTACTTTTGACAGAATAATACGCACTTCAACCGTCTTCGACAAGTTTCGTTGTGGAAAACTCGGTTGAAAATGTGCAAAACCTTTGACATTTCCCGAAATCACACAACGGATGTACGTGACATGGACAACAAGATCTATACCGTCAAGGGTGGCGAAGCACGCCCCCTCCCCTCGCTCCTCGGGAGCGAGGCCTTTGCCGAGGCCGGCGCCACCGACCTGCGCGTGCTCTTAGCGCTCAGCGAGCTGGCATCGGCCGATGCCTCCCGTCTTGCCGAGGTGCTCGGTCTCACGACTGCCGAGGTCGCGGCCTCGCTGGCCTTCTGGCGTGGGGCAGGGGCCGTCACCGCCGCCAAGGAGGGTGCCACACCTGCCCCGTCCGCCGCGCCCGCCCCTCGGGTGACCCGTACCCCCAAGCGCCGCCATGAGCTCACCTCGCTCGGCGGTGAGGAGATCGCCGCCCTTGTCAAGGAGCACGATCTTACAGAGCTCGTCGATGCCGCCGAGCAGCAATGCGGGCGTCTTTTCAATCGCACCGAGCTTTCGATCCTTGTGGGGCTTTCCGAGGAATTGGGGCTTGACGGCGCCTACATCCTGACCCTGCTCGCCTACTGCGACAGCCTCGGCGATGAGAAGAAGCCGCTCCGCTACGCCGAGCGCGTGGCCTTCCGCCTTGTCGAGCACGGCATCGACACCATTGAGGCGCTCGAGGCCTACATCAAGGAGCAGGAGGCCCTTCACTCGGTCGAGGGGGGGCTCCGCCGTATGTTCGGCATCGGTACGCGCAAGCTCACCGAGCGCGAGGAGACCGCCTTCCTTCGTTGGACGCAGACCTACGCCTACGGCGAGGAGGTCATCGGCGCGGCCTACGATGTGACGGTCAACGCCACGGGCAAGCCCTCGGTCGCCTATGCCGACAAGATCCTCGCCCATTGGCACGAAAAGGGTGTCCGCACCGCCGATGAGGCCGAGGCGCTTCTCGCCTCCGAGCGGAACGAAAAAAAGCCGCAACGCACCGCCACCCAAAAGAAGAAGGAGACCGCCTCGAGCTTTGATGTCGGCGACTTCTTCCGCCGTGCTGTTGACCGCAGCTACAAATCCGGCAAAGACTGACTTTTACCGAGCGAAAGGAATACGCTATGGGCTACAATATTGAAAATTACCGCCGCGTCCGCACGATGCTGGAGGAGCGGCGCCTTGAGGCCGTCCGCACGGCCGATGCACGCATGAACGAGATCCACAGACGATCGCCCGAGATCGCCGAGATCGACCGCGCCCTCGCCACCACGGGCATGCAGCTCTTTGGGGAGGCCACGCGCGGCGGCCCCGACCTTGCCGAGCGGATCGCCCGTGTCCGCGCCGAGCACGACACCCTCCGTGCCGCCCGTGCCGACCTGCTCGCATCGCTCGGGCTCCCGGCCGACTACACCGAGCCTGCCTACACCTGTCCGAGGTGCCACGACACCGGCTTTGTCAGCGCCGTGATGTGCGACTGCATGAAGCGCGCCCTGATCACCGAGGGCATCCGCTCGTCGGGCCTTGGGGCGCTCATCGGCCGCCAGACCTTTGACAACTTCTCGCTGAAATACTATAAGGACGATCCCACCGACTACGAGCGTGCGCGCTATGCCCTCGAAAGAGCCCGGGAATACGCCGAGACCTTCGGCCCCGATACCGGCAACCTGCTCCTGATGGGGCCGACGGGGCTTGGGAAGACCCATCTCTCGACCGCCATTGCCCGCACCGTCATCGAGCGCGGCTATGACGTTGTCTACGAAACGATGCAGAACGTCCTTTCGGACTTTGAATACGACCGCTTCAAGAGCGGCTACGGAGAGACGGCCTCGCGCGCCGAGCGCTACCTCGCCTGCGAGCTCCTGATCCTCGACGACCTCGGCACCGAGCAGACCAACAGCTTTGTGGTCTCCTCGCTCTACCATCTTCTGAATACCCGCCTGAATCACGGGCGCCGCACCGTCATCAACACCAACCTCGGGGGCGAGGAGCTGCGCGAGCGATACAGCGACCGCCTCACCAGCCGCCTGCTCGGCGAATACGAGATCCTGCTCTTTTCGGGCAACGACATCCGTATGCAGAAGCTATGATCCTATCATAACGTTTGCAAAGCAAACTCATAACGGCGAGCAAAAGCGAGCCTCATAA
Source organism: Eubacteriales bacterium (assembly GCA_045532575.1). Taxonomy (GTDB): domain Bacteria; phylum Bacillota; class Clostridia; order Oscillospirales; family CAG-272; genus UBA1740. Next base: position 21,879 of record JAZSGE010000016.1, read on the forward strand.
CTCATACCTAAACCATAGCATTTGTGTCACAGATGCCGTGCGTATCAAGAAAAAAAGGACGAGGAATTGTAGCAATTCCTCGTCCTTTTCCTGTCTTTAGGTGTTGTTCCATTGGATGCTGTTCTATCGCATGCACCCCTTCCGGGTGCTTCTTTTTTGTCGGACAAGACGGCAACTGCACCAAAGGACGTGCATATACATATATATGTAATAAACCGACAAGGAGGCTATTTCATGAAGATCTGTGCTGTCGGAGGTGACGGGCGCATTCCCTTCGCCCTCGCCGCCCTGAAGCGCCGTGGGCACGAGGTCAGCCACACGGCGTACGATGCGCCCCTCTCGGCCGAGCTCCTCGGCGCGGGAGAGGCTGTCCTCCTCCCCTACCCCGCCACCCGTGACGGGCTGACGCTGAACGCCCCCACCTCTCCCCTGCCGATCCCCCTCGGGGCCCTCGGCTCGATGCTCCCCGAGGGGGTCCCCGTGCTCGCCGGGCGTGTCACCGAGGCGCTCCGCGCGGTGATGGGAGACCACCCTCTCTATGACTACGAGAGGGAGGAGAGCTTTCTTTTGAAGAACGCCGCCATCACGGCCGAGGGGGCACTCTCGCTCATCATGCAGAGGCTCCCCTCCCCCCTTACCGACGTTCCCTGCCTTGTGCTCGGCTCGGGGCGCCTGGCCTCGGCCCTTGCCGACCTCCTTCTCGGTCTGCACGCCCCCCTGACCGTTGCCGCCCGCAATGCCGCTGCCCGTCTCCCCGGAGGGCTCCGCCCCCTGCCGCTTGCCGCCCTCCCGGCCGAGCTTGCGCGCTTCGGCGTGATACTGAATACCGTTCCCGTTCCCCTCTTAACGCCAAGGCTCCTTTCCCGTGCCTCGGAGGGCACCCTTCTCCTTGAGCTCTCCGCGGTCCCCGGTGTCATCGAAAGCGAGGCCTGCCATGCGGCCGGCATCGAGCTTCTCACCGCCCCGGGGCTCCCCGGCCGCTATGCTCCCAAGGGGGCGGGGGAGGCCCTCGCCGAGGCGGTTGACACCATTCTCCGGAATTCACTATGAGGTTCTTATGATCGCATACGCTTTTTGCGGCTCCTTCTGCACCCTCTCGCACTCGCTGGCCGCCCTGCGCCGCCTGCGCGCCGACGGCTATGAGGACATTCTCCCCATCGTCAGCGAGGCGGTCGGTGAGACCGATACACGCTTTTGGCGTGCGGAGGAATTTTGCCGCACAGTCGAGGGGCTCTGCGGGCGGAGGATCATCCGCTCGATCGTTGAGGCCGAGCCCCTCGGCCCCAGCCTGCATGCCGATGCCCTCGTCATTGCCCCCTGCACCGGCAACACCCTCGCCAAGATGGCACGCGCCATCACCGATACCACCGTCACGATGGCGGCCAAGGCGCACCTGCGCTCCGACCGCCCGACCCTGATCGCCCTCGCCTCGAATGACTCGCTCTCGGCAGGCCTCCAGAACATCGCGACCCTCCTTATGCGCAAGAACGTCTATTTCGTCCCGATGCGCCAGGATGACCCCGAGCGCAAGCCGCACTCGCTCGTCGCCGACTTCACCCAGATCTCGGAGGCCCTCGAGGATGCTCTGCACGGCCGCCAGCGCCGCCCACTCTTTCTGTAAGCAAAAAAGGAGGCACTGCCTCCTTTTTTGCTTGTAAAGTTTCTTTTACTTGTTGGGGTCAATGAGCGGCATATAGGCGCGCATGTAGTCGATGCCCGAGCCGATGGTCGTGATCAGCATCGCCGCCATCGCCACATACGAGGGGATGGGCGGGAAGTCCGCCGGTGCCGCATAAAGGATAACGGGCTCAAAGAGGATGAGGAGGATCGCCACGCACTGCGTCACCGTCTTGATCTTCCCCCACCACGAGGCGGCCACGACCTTACCGGCCGAGGAGGCCACCACAAGGCGGAGCGAGGTGACTGCCAGCTCACGGAGCATGATGATCGCCGCCACAAAGACGAAGATCCTCGCGATATCCGGGCGGGCAACGAGGATCGAGATCAGCGCACCGAAGACCATGAACTTATCGGCCAGGGGGTCGATGAATTTACCGAAATCGGTGATGAGATTGTATTTGCGCGCGATCTTACCGTCAAGATGATCGGTATACGCCGTCAGCCCGAAGATGGCCGCCGGGATGGCCGCAAGGCCAAAGGTCTCCCAAAAGCCGGCGCCCTCGGGGATCTTCACAAAAATGACCGCCACCATAAACAGGGGCACAAGCACAACGCGCACAAGCGACAGGGTATTCGGAAGGTTCAGCTTCTTCATCGCACTACCTCATTTCTTTTTGGGAAGGATGGCACGGCCGAGGAGGTCGTAATCGAGTGCCTCCTCGATCTTCACACGGTAGAATTCACCGACCGCAAGGCGGCGCGGTGCCTGAAAATAGATCTTACCGTCAACGTCGGGCGCATCGGCCTCGCTGCGGCCGTAATGCGTCTCGGCCACGGGATCAAAGCCCTCGCAAAGCACCGTCAGGGTCTTGCCGATCTTGGCGGCGTTCTTCGCCTCGGCGATCGGCAGCTGGGTCGCCATCACGGTGTCATACCGATCCTGCTTCTCCTGCTCGTCGATCTGATCGGGGAGGGTGGCCGCCGGGGTGTCCTCCTCCGGCGAATAGCAGAAGGCGCCAAAGCGGTCGAATTGCGCCTCCTTCACGAATTCGCAAAGCTCGGAGAACTCCTCGGGGGTCTCTCCGGGGAAGCCGACGATCACCGTCGTGCGGAGCGTGATGTCGGGCACAGCGGCGCGCAGGCGTGCGATCGCCTCGCGGATGGTCGTGCTGTCACCGTGGCGGTTCATCGCCGAAAGGACACGGTCCGAGATGTGCTGGATCGGGATGTCCATGTACTTGACAAGGCGGGGGTTCGTGCGGAGCTCGTCGATCAGGGCATCGGTGATCTTATCGGGATAGCAATAGAGCAGGCGGATCCAGGGAATGCTCGTCGCCTCGGTGATGGCACGCACAAGGTCGGCGAGGCGGTAGTCGCCGTAAAGATCGAGCCCGTAGCGCGTCGTATCCTGCGCGATCAGGCACAGCTCCTTGACCCCCAGCTCCTCGAGCCCCTGCGCCTCCTTGACGAGGTCCTCGATCGGGCGACTGCGAAAGCCGCCGCGAATGAGGGGGATGGCGCAATAGGTGCAGCGGTTGTCACACCCCTCGGCGATCTTCAGATACGCCATGTGCTCGGGCGTTGTCAGAACGCGGTCGCCGCCGAGCGGCGAGGTGTTCGGGTCGAGAAGGGCGGAAAAGCGCTCGCCGCGCTCGACCGCGCGGACGGCATCCACAATGCGGTCAAGACTGCCGACCCCCACAATGGCATCCACCTCGGGGAGCTCACGGAGGACCTCCTCACGGTAGCGCTCGACCATACAGCCCGTGGCAATGATGCCGCGCAGGCTCTTGTGCTCCTTGAGCCAGGCAATGTCCAGAATGTTATCGATCGACTCCTGCTTGGCATCTCCGATGAAGCCGCAGGTATTCACGATCACAATATCCGCCTCGGTCTCCTCGGGGGTGATCTCGTAGCCCGCCGAGATGAGCTTGTGCAGCATCACCTCGGTATCCACGAGATTCTTCGAGCAGCCGAGCGAAACAAATCCGATCTTCGTCATGCTTTCTCCTTATGTATCGTCATCCAGTCCGAGCGCCGCGAGGATCCCCTGCCACAGGGAGGAAAGGAGGCCGCGCCGCTTCTTCTTTTCGGGTCTTGCCGTGCTTCCGGCGACCGTCCGCCGCATCTCGTCACGCGCCCGACGGTATTCCTCGTTCTTCTTGTCGGTACGGCAGGCGATCTCGACCTCGACCAGGGCATCGTGCAAATGGCGACAGCCGAGGTGGGCCAGCCCCGCAAGATAATGCCACTCGGCGCTCCGCTCGGCCATCGCAACACGGGAAAGCTCGCCAAGGGCGGCCATATAGCTCTCCTCGTTGATCATCTCACGGACACGCCGATACCCAACAAAGGTGCGCGGTGCCTCCTGCCCGGCCTCCTCCCACACGCTCCGTGGGCGGTAGCGCGCCTCGGCGGCGGTACGCTCGGCCTCCTTGCGGCGGCGGCGCTCCTCGGCTCGCTCGGCACGTGACGGGCGCTCGTAATCGCTCTCCCTGTACTTGTAGTGCGGCTCCTCGGCTCTCCCGGTCGGCGCGCTCGGGCGATTTTGCGGTGGGGGCGGTGCCGCATACGCAGAGGGCCCGCGGATGCCGCGCTCGCGGTCGGCAAGGATCCGCTCGTAGGCCTCGTTGATCTCGCGCATCTTGCGGTTGGCAAGCTCGCCCTTCACGGGGTCATCGGCAAAATTATCGGGGTGATACGCCTTCGCAAGGGCATGGTAGGCCTTCTTGATCTCGGCATCGGTCGCGGTATACGCCACGCCGAGCAGCTTATAAGGATCCATGCGCTCACCCCCTTTATCCAATCTTCTTTCATTATATTCTATTTTTATGACAAAAGCAAGAGAAAAACTCGACTCTCGCGCGAAAGAGGGCGAAAAAGGCAAAAAGGCGCACCGCCCCTTGCATTTTTTGGGAAAGGGAGGTATAATAGCAGTGAAAAAAGAAAAAGGAGCCGCTTATGACCTACGAAATGAAGCTGCCGGGCGTTGTGCGCCAGCTGCCCATCTGCCCTGTGAACGATACCCTCTCGATCGGTGCCTTCGTCCTCTTCGGCGACGTTGAGCTGACCGAAAAATGCGCCGAGGCGCTGGCCGCCATCGCACCGCCGCATGACGTCATGATCACCGCCGAGTCCAAGGGCATTCCCCTCATCTGCTCGATGGCGCGCCTCCTTGGCGAAAACCGCTATATCCTCGCCCGCAAGGGGCCGAAGCTCTATATGCGTGACGTGATCCGCTACGAGGTGCAGTCGATCACCACCGTCGCACGCCAGGCCCTCTACCTTGACGGGTACGATGCCGAGTATATGAAGGGCAAGCGCGTCCTGATCGTGGATGACGTCATCAGCACGGGCGAGTCGCTCGCCGCCCTCCGTGGCCTTGTCGAGAGCGCCGGCGGCATCGTCGTCGGTCAGATGGCCGTCCTCGCCGAGGGCGATGCCATCGGGCGGGAGGATATCACCTACCTCGCCCCGCTCCCCCTCTTCCATCCCGACGGCACCCCGATGGCATAAGAAACACGCCCCCAAGGGCGTTTTTCTTATGCTTATTTCTTTCTCTTGAATTCCTTCATTGCCGTCGTGCTGCCGCCGTCGCAGAGGATATCGACCCCGGCGAGGTAGCCGTTGCGCTCGTCGGCCACGGTCGCCAGCGCATACCCGAGCTCCTCGGGGCGGCCCATTCTCTTCTCGGCCGTCAGGGGGATCAGCATGCCGCCGTCCTCCTTCTCGAGGTTGCCCATGTCGGTGGCGATCAGCCCGGGGCTGAGCGAGACCACGCGGATGCCGCGCTCGCCAAGCTCAAAGGCGCACTTCTTGGCGTACCACACCACAAAATTCTTGGAAAGGGCGTAGGCAAAGCCCTTGCGCTGATACTCGCCCTTCGGCAGACTGCTCTTCTTGATGAGCTTCTTGAGGAAGAGGGCCTCATCGGTCTCGGCCAGCGCATAGACCTTCTTATTGATGAGGAAGGAGGGCAGGACGTAGGCCGAGTTCGAGGCCACATCCACGATCACGCTCCCCGCCTCCATGACCTTGGCAAATTCCTGGTTGATGTACACGGTGCCAAGGGCGTTGATGCGCAGGATGCTCTCCTGCGTGCCCTTCATCGCCGGCGAGACCCCCGCCGAATTGATGACGTTCTTTACCGTACCGAGCGAGGCAGCAAAGGCCGCCAGCTCCTGCACGCTCTCGCGGCTCGAGGTATCGCACGCCTTGGCGTAGGCCGTAAAGCCCAGCGCCTTCAGCTGTTCGACCGCCCCCTCCAGCTTCGCGACCGTTCTCCCCGAGAGTACAATGATCTTATCCTTGGGCATCAGCTTGGCGGCCTCAAGACCCATACCGCTGCCGCCGCCCGTAATCACGCATACGTTTGCCATATCCTTCTCCTTTTGTTTTTTTCTATATTATAACGGAAATCCGTCCGCCTGTCAACCGTTGCCGGAAAAAGAACCGGGCGCCGTCCCTCTCTTCCCAAAAGTCGCGCCGCCCCCTTGACATTACGGCGTTTTTCGGTATAATAGAACTATCAAATATAAAGGAGACTACACATGGGAAGACTGGAAGGCAAGGTTGCCATTATTACCGGCGGTAACTCGGGCGTTGGTGCCGCTACTGCCGAGCTGTTTGCCAAGGAGGGGGCCAAGGTCGTCATCACGGCGCGCCGCGTCCCTCAGCTTGAGGAGGTCGCCGAAAGGATCCGCGCGGCGGGCGGCGAGGTGCTCCCCGTTCCTTGCGACGTTTCAAAGGTCGAGGAGGTCGAGGCCATGGTCCAAAAGGCGGTCGAGACCTACGGCAGAGTCGATGTCCTCGTCAATAACGCCGGTGTGCTTGAGGCGGGCCTCAAGCCGATCGACTGCTTCCTCGAGGAGGACCTTGAGCGCGTCCTCGCCATCAACACCAAGGGCTGCCTCTATTGCACAAGAGCCGCCGTCAAGGAAATGATGAAGACGGGGCAGGGCTCGATCATCAACCTCGATTCGGTTGCCGGTGCCTTTGGCACGGGCGGTGCCTCGTACGTCACCTCGAAGGCCGCCGTCATCGGTATTACCAAGCACACCGCTATGCGCTTCACGGGGACGGGGATCCGCTGCAACTCGGTCAACCCGAGCACGATCATCACCCCGATGACCATGACGACCGACCCTGCAAGCCTCAATCCCGATATGATGGGCCAGATGAAGAAGCACATGAACCTCACGGTGCCCCCCTGCATGCCTGCCGACGTTGCCAACGTCCTCCTCTTCCTGGCGAGCGACGAGTCGCGCGCCATCACGGGGCAGGTGCTTGTCACCGATTTCGGCGCCACCCTCTGATACAAAAAGAAAAGGACCGCTCTGCGGTCCTTTTCTTTTTTATTCAAACGAATCAAAAAGGTTACTCGAACGAATCGAAAAGACGGACAAAGAGCAGAATGCCGAGGATCGCCGCGATCAGGACAATGGCCCAGACCACCCCGGGCCACTCGGCGAGGGGCGCCATTTGGATCTCCTCGCCCTCCTCGATCAGCTCGCCGCAATCGGCGCAAAAGACATCGCCCGTGTACCCGTCACCCAAAAACCACGGCGTTTTTTGATTTTCGATGACGGTCTCGCCCTTATGATTGTCAGAACGGAGGCTACCGTATTCCGTTTGGCAGACATCACACGCCGCCTTCCGTGTGCACGTGGCCTCGCCACCGATATGCGCGGCATACTCCGCCCTCTCGCCGCACGCCGTGCATTCGTACCAATGCCCGAGGGTGTTGACGGTCAGGGTCTCGGCGAAAAGGTGCGCGCGGTCGGTGTACGGCACACCGGCGATCATCCGCTCACCGCTCGCATCAAAAACGGCATCGCACCCGTCGCAGTCACAGTAGGCCTCCCAGCCCTCCTCAAGGCAAGTGGCGGTCTTCGCCTCCACCGGGGTCTTGCTCGCATGCGTGCACCCACTGTCGATCAACACATGAAGCGGCTGCTTTCTGACAGAGACGGCCCGATGCTCGCCGTCAAAGGCGTAGACCTCGCTGTTGTAGACCATGCCGCTCCCCCCATCCCCTATGACACGGAGACGGAAGCTGCAAAAGACCATCCTGGCCTCATAGGCGCTCCCCATGCTCTGGCATTGGAGGATCTCGCCGTGGGTAAGGCTCGTTTGCTTTTTGGCTGTGGCATTCCCCGTATCGTAGCAGAGGATGCTGTCCTCGACAAGCTCGAAAAACGAAAGGTCATAGTGGATGTAGTTCTGGAATCCGCTCGTCGCATACCCCTCGTCCGAGTCGGTACGGCGCAGAATGAAGGAGACGGTGATCTCGTCCCCCGTCTCGGCCATAACGACAGAGCTCCCCTCCCCGGCCGTCAGCACAAAGTCGAGTGCAAGAGGCTCGCTTGGCGCCTCGGCGCCCACCGTCATGCCGAAGGAGGTCACAAAGGGAAGAAGCAGCGCTATAAGGAGGAGAAGATAGCAAAGGAGGGTGATCGGTTGTTTTGTCTTCATACACTTAATTCCCAACACTAATATTCAGCAATTCCCCTGCATTGAAAACGCAGGGGAATTGCTTTTAGCTTTGATTTTCGACCTTGGTCTTAGTGGCTGTACGCCGCAGAAACGGCATTGATGTCGACCATATTGACGACCCAGTCACCGTTCACGTCGGCGCGGAGATACAGCTCTACATAGGAGAGAACGTCGAAGTCGAGGACCGAGCAGGCGTAGACCGCCGTCGCATCCTTGAGATCGACCACACCGTCGTCCACGTAGCCGGCGTTCACGTCATAGGAGGGGCGGAGGGTCGTGCAGGCATCCGACTTTGAAAGCGCCGCATCGATCTCCTCGGCCGTCACCGCTCCCTCAACGAGGGTCGCGTACGCACCGTAGGCCTCAACGTAGAACATCGGGATGCCGCCAAAGGCATAGCCGGCATCATCACCCTCGATGAGGACGAGAGAATAGCCCTGGACATAATCGGCCTTGACCGTAGCCGTATAGCTCAGCGAGACCAGGATAGCCTCGGTGTCGCCGACCACCGTGCTCTCGATGCTGTTAAGGAGCTGCTCCTTGTACTGGATGACATTCCCCTCAAGCGAGAGATGACTCACCGTGGCCGCGGTGATATCGTTCTTGGCCGAAAGCGTGTAGGTCGCGAGCTCGCCCGCCGTACCGCGGAAGAGATTCGTGACAAGGACCCTGCCGTCGCCATCGGTATCGGCACCGCAGGTGAAGATCGCCGTATCGTAGGTGAAGGTGTATTCGGCGGCATAGTAGTCCTTATCGATCGCCACCGTGACATGCAGGGTGTCGCCTGCCTGCAGCTCGGTCTTATCGACCGAAAGCGTCAGAGCATACGTGTCCATCCGATAGAAGAAGGCCTCGTCGTACTGCACGTAGGTGCCGGTCTCCGTGATCTCTTCGCCACCGGCGACCAGCTTGCCGGTAAATTCACCGCCGTTCTCGTCGGTGAGCTCAACTCCACCAATGACCTTGGTGTTCTCGAGCGTTACGCTCGCATTCCCGTAGGCGCCCGACTCACGCACGTCAATGGCCGTGCCGTCGGCAGCCGCAATGACCGTCGAATCCTTAACGCTCGTCGCCCCCGCCTCGGCGGACAGCACGCGCTTGTCACCGCCAAGCTCTCTGCCGTCGAGCGTGACATTTTCAAGAGTGAGATCGCCGTAGTTCTGCACAAGGGCCCCGTCAATATCGCCGGCGATCGTGCCGTTTTTCACGGTAACGCTCGCACCGGGGAGGATCTGCAGACCGCCGACCGCCGCTCTGGCAAGAGGGGAGGCGGCGCCGACCGTATAGGTACAGCCGCCAAGGTCGATCGTAATATCCTTGTCGATCACAAGGCCCTGCGCCGCAATATCGGCGCCAAAGGTGATGGTATCGCCGGCGGCGGCCCTGCCGTACGCCTCCTCGAGCGTAATGAACTTAGCATAGAAAATACCGCTGTCATTACCGCCGTTATTGAAGGTAACGCTCTCACCGCTGAAATCCGCGGTGGTATACCAGCCGTCAAAGAGATAGTTCTCCTTGCTAACGATGTTCTTCTCCGCCTTACCGCCGGATTCCCCGAAGGTAAGGATCTTTGGCGCCTTAGCACCGTTGAGGTACAGGAGGGCCCTGGCATCCTCGTTGATCTCGACCCCGGGCTGCTCCACAAAGAGCATCCTCGAGACCCCGCCGTACAGCTTCTTGTAATCGGTCACCGTGCAGTTCTCGATCATAGCATAGCCCGAGCAGGCCAGGATCTCACCGCAGAAGGCAACGTCACTGCCGACCGTGGCAACAGCGCCCTCGTTCGTGCAGTTTTTGACGGCGGCCGTCATACCGCCGACATTGTACACCGTCCCCATACCGGAGGCATGGATCTCGTCACCGGGGTTGCCGTACGCCGTGACCGTGCCGCTGTTATAGCAGCCGTCAAACACGATCCGACCGCCGAAATACCAAAGGGCCCCCGTGTTGTCTCTGCCAAAAATACCGCCGGCACAGGAGTTCCCGGCATTGCTGGCCTCGGCCGTGACCGTCCCGTAGTTCTTGCAACCGTCAAAGAGAAGATCCCCCTTCACCTTGAGCGAACGGTCAGCCGCCATATCAAAGAGACCGAGAATACCGCCGACCTCGCGCTTTTTGGTGATGACGGTAGCCTTGTTCGTGCAATTGACAAAGCGGCCGTCAAGGAGGAAGGTGTAGTTCTCCGCGGCAAGGGCGTAGCCGTACATATAGCCGACAAGGCCGCCCATGTTGTTCGTGGCGTAGACCGAGCCGCTCTCAAGATGACAGTTCTCAAAAGCGAAGGGAGTGCCGTTCTTGATGCGGTAATAGCCGACCAGGGCAGCAACGCCCGCGCCGTCGCCCTCGCTCAGACCGTCGGCGTGGATGCTGACGTTCGCCAGAGTGACATTCTTGAAGGTCGCGCCGTACGCATAGCCGAAAAGGCCAAAGCCGTATTCGCCACCCGTCACGATCGTGGGAACGTACCCCGCATCCGTCAGATTCGAGACGGTGTGCCCACGCCCGTCAAAGGTACCCCGGAAGCAGACCGCCTCCTCGGGATCCGTGCCGTAGGAATCGTAGCCGATCGGGGTCCAGGCCATCCCCTCAAGGTCGATATCATCGGTCAAAACGACCAGCTTTCCCTCAAAGGTCTCACCGCCGTTGACACGCTCGGCAAAGGCGATCAGCTCGGCCTTCGTGCCGATCTCAAGATCCGGCGCCGCAGGAGCCGCGCTCTCCTCGGCCAGCACCGCCACGGGGAGCACGCTCCCAAGGAGCAGCACCGAGAGGAGGAGCGAGAGAAGCCTTGTTGCTTTTCTTGTTTTTCTCATGTTTTACCTCGTTTTCCTTTTTCGTATGCTTTCGCAAATTCTTGTGTGCCAGGAGAATATCTCCGAGCGCATACGCCCATTATAGTACAAATGTTTACTAATGTCAATAGTAAATTTTTTTACTCATTATAATGGGGGTGAAGGGGGTATAACCGTATGGATGCAGTATGGATAAAACGGATCCGCGACCTTCGCGAGGATCACGATAAGACCCAACAGGAGATCGCCGATCTTCTCGGTACGTCTCAAACCATGTACGCGCGCTACGAGCGCGGCGCCAACAGCCTTCCCCTCCGCCACCTGATCGCGCTCTGCCGCTACTATCACGTCAGCGCCGATTATATCCTGGGGCTTGAGGCGGACGGCCTTGACGGGGCCCCGTCGGTCCTCGGGAGCTCTTAGGGGGATTGACAAATAAAAATAACGGCTATATAATAGGCTTAATATCGCCCCCAAAAGGAGCTTTTTATGTGTAATATTGCAGGCTATATCGGAAAACGCCAGGCCGCCCCTATCCTTATCGAGATGATGCGGCGCGAGGAGGGCTTTGCCGCCGGCTACTATACCGGCATGACGGTGCATGACGGCACCCGTCTTGTGACGGACAAGGTCCTCGGTGGCCTTGACCGCCTTCTCGCCGAGACCGACTGCCAGCGTTTTTTGGGCACCTGTGGCTTTATCCACAGCCGCTCGAAGTCGGGCGGCGGCCGCGAATGGGGGCAACCCTTCCTGTCGGCGGACGGGTGCACCTCGCTGATCGCCAACGGCATGGCGGGTGTCTTCCTGACCCCCGAGATGAAGGAAAAGCGGTGCAAGTATGCCGCAAGCCTTGAGGAGCTTGGCTATACCTTCCCATCGCGCGCGCCGGGGACGATCGGCGATTACCCCGCCCTTTCCGACGGCACGGCCATCCATTCGACCGATCTTATGTGCCAATACGTCACCTCGCTGATCGACGGCGGTATGCCGATCGGGGATGCACTCACCGCGATGATGAACGAGCTCCCCTGCGAGGTGGTCACCCTCCTGATGCGAAAGGAGGCGCCCGACAGCATCTTTGTCTCGCGCATCAATTTCCCGATGACGGTCGGCATCGCCGCCGACGGCGACATCTACCTCGCCACCACGCGCCTCGCCTTCCCCGAGGATGTAGACTTCAAGGAGATCCGCCTCCTGCCTGCCGCCGCGACCTACGAATTCCGTCGGGGCGCCGGGATCCCCGAGGGGGCTCCCCTCTCGCTCCCCCGCGAGGTCACAGCGATCACCGAGGAGCTGATCGAGGAGGCCCTCCCGCTCTTCGTTGACCGCCTCCGCGCGCTTAACGGGGAGCCGACCTTAGCCGGCCCGCTCCTCTCCTCCTACGCCTCCATCTGGCCGAAGGATAAGCTGAACCAGGAGGAGCCGATGTTCTACGAGCTCTGCACACGCCTTGAGGCAGAGGGCCGCCTCGGCATTGCCACAATGCTCCTCGAGGGGGCCGCCCCCGGCTATACCGCCACCCGCTTCGGTGTCTATCTGAAAGAGGCTTGAAATGCTTTCACTCGAACAAATGACCCCCGAGCAGAAGCTCGGCCGTGTTCTCTGCTTCCGCCGCACCCACATCGCGGAGGATCTCGACTTCACTCTGGACATGATCCGCAAGGAGGCCTGTGGCTGTGTGCAGATCGTCATCAACGATAAGACAGCCGCCCTCGCCAAGCGACTGCGCGAGGCGGCCGACTACCCCCTCCTGATCGTTAACGATACCGAGCGCGGCTATCCCCCCTCGGGGCTTCCGCTCCTCTCGCCGATCACGCTGGCGGCCTGCGGCAACCCCGAGTACGTACGTCTTTTCGGGGCGGCCATCGCCAAGGCGGCCCGCGCCGACGGGCTGACCGGCACCTGGAGTCCCGTCGTTGACATCCATCACACCCCCGACGATATCCTCAGCACCGCCCGCCACGCCGGCGACTCGCCGGAGGCGGTCACGGCCTTCGCCCGTGAGCTCCTGACAGCCTTCCGCTCCTACAACTTCGGCGGTAGTGCCAAGCATTACCCCGGCGGCAATTATGTGGGAAGCGACACACACATGACCGAGGCGGTCAACGATGTCTCGGAGGAGGAGCTCGTCAAGGTCGATCTTGTTCCCTATCTGACCCTGTGGCGCGAGGGACTGCTCACGTCGATCATGGTCGATCACAGCATCTTCCCGCAGATCGACCCCGACTATCCCGCGAGCCTTTCAAAGAAGGTGATCAACCTCATCCGTCGCGAGGGCTTTGACGGATTGCTGTACACCGACAGTCTGGCTATGATGGGCATTTTACAGAAGTACGGCGAGGCGGGTGCCATGGTGCTGGCGCTGAACGCCGGTAACGACATCATCCTGCCGAACTACCGCACGCCGTCGCGCGAGGTCTACGATATGATGGTCAAGGCCTACTACAATGGCGAGATCGACGAGGATCGCCTCAACGAGGCCGTCCGCCATGTAATGGCCGAGGAGGCCCGCTGTGCCGCGGTCCCCGAGGCGCCGATCGAGGTACCCGACACCATGGCCGACATCCTCGATGCCGTCGTGCGCGATTCGATCACGGCCGATTGCCTGCCGGGCTTTACTCCGGCGATCGACCCCGAGGCGCGCCGCCTCTTTCTCCTGCTCACTCCCCAGGATTACGTCGAGGGACCGGTCGGCGAGATCTCGGCCGGGCAGTGGTATTACCCCGAGATCGTAAGGCAGGCGATCCTTGATAACTTCCCAAGGGCCGAGGTCGTGACCCTGCCCGAGTTCCCGAACGCCAAGCAGAACGACCTCGCTCTCACGGCCGCCACGAGGCACGATGAGATCGTTTTCATCTCCTTCTGCCAGGCGGGCTGCTATCTCGGCTCGGACGGGCTCACCCGCCGCGTGGAGACCGTCTTCCGCGCTCTGGCCGTCTCGGGCAAGGTATCGGCGCACATCCACTTCGGCAATCCGAATGCCCTCCGCACCCTGCCTAGGGTCGCACGGCGTCTCTATGGCTACAACGCGACTCCCGCCCAGCGATATGCCCTCGAGGTCCTCGCCGGCAAGCTCCCGGCCAAGGGCGTCAAGCCCTTCCCGAAATTTATGTGACGACCGGCACAATGCAAAAAGAGCCCCCGCACAACGGGGGCTCTTTCTTTATGATCAACGATCGCCGAGCTGCTCCATGATTTGGTGGAAGATCTGCTCCATCCCGCGCTCGGTGGGGTGGGCACCCCTTTTATCGATATCGGTAAGCCCGATATAGGTGTGCCCGTAGCGGCGGCAGGCGTCCTGCATCGCCTCGGTGATCGCGGTCTTGATCCCACAGTTCCCGAGGAAGATCACGCGCGCTGTGGGCAACACCTCGCAAAGGCGGGCCGCCAGCCGGCCAATGGCCGGGAGCACACAGTAAAGATCCTCGCGAGTGATGCCGTCGTACTTGATCTCACCGAGCGGCGCGCCCGACCAGCTGTCGTTTGTACCGCCGAAGACGATCACGGTATCCACGGCATTGTCCTTGAAAAAGCCGCTCTCGACCTTCTCCTCAAGACGGACAAGGAAGGAGGAATCACCCGAGCAATCCCTTCCGTTATAGCCGGTATAGCCGATCGTCGAGCCCGACCAGCTGTTGTTCTCAAGAAGCGTCGCCCCCGTCGCCTCGATCAGCCGCCACCACCAGGTAAGGCGGACGTTGCGGACGGTGGCGTGTGGGGAGTCGGCCTCGCGGGGGCCGATATAGTAGCAGTCGTACCCATCGGGAATATAGCCCGTAAAGGTCGAATAGCTGTCACCGAAGATCACAAGATTTCCAAGCGTCATAGCGTCTCCTCTGCCTTCTCTTTCTTTATTTTGCCGCCGGCGGAGTCACGACCACATAGCCCGACTGTTCGCCAAGGCCGTCAAGGATGCCCCAGGTCAGCCCCTTGCCGTTCGGCTCGGCGCCGTGGGGGAACATCGCCGCCTCGATCTCGGCCGCCGTCACGGTCTGTGCCCCGGGGGTATCGGTGCGGGCACGGAGCGAGCTGTTGGCGACCGCCACGCGGCCGTCCTCGGTGAGTCCCACGAACAGCACATAATGTGCCCCGCTTGAGAAGGGATTGTCGGGGGTCAAGGGGAATGAGATGAAGATAACGAGCTTTCCTTCAGAAAGTTCTCGATAGATATGCTCGACCGCCGCCGCCCGTCCCCCCACGGGGATGCCGTAGGCCACCGACTCAACGCCGTAGCTTTTGAGCGACTCGACGACACCGCCGGTGCTGAGCCAATGGTAACGCCCCTCATCGGCATTCGGGAGCCCCCACAGCGCGCGGCAATTCTCATACTCGGTATAGGGCGTGATGTCGGGAACGCCCGCAAGGCGCGCCGCCATTGTGACGCAGCAATGCCCACAGCCGTTCTTCTGAATGTAGGGGGCGAGCTCGCCCTCCTCCCACGCAGTCTGGATCCAAACGGGAGTCGAATACTCACCCTTCTTGACCGTCACGGGGATCCTTTCATCGTCTTCAAAGATGAATTCATAGGCCGCAGGGCTGCTTATTACCGCCATTTTCTTACCTCCTCGGGAGCTACGCTCAGTATACCACACAGGCCGGGGGCTGTCAAGGCCTCGGCGCACCGCAGATCACGCTTGACTTTCCTCTCATTTTATCATATAATGAAGAAAATGAAGATGAAAGGATCCCCGTATGCTCCGCACCGTCATTTTTTCCGATGAGATCACCGTCTTCTGGGACAAGCAATGGGAGCTGCCCGACGGCGTTCTCTACCGTGCGACCCTCGGTGATACCATCATCGAGACCACCTATACCCACGTGACCTTCGCCCCCCTGACCCCCGCGACCGACTACACGCTCAAGGTCGAGCGGATCGAGGACGGCTGTGCCGTCGAATGCCTCGGCGCCCTGCCCCTCTCGACCCCGGCCGCCAAGCGCCGCATTGACGTGACCGCCGCGCCCTATTCCGCCGTGGGTGACGGGGTGACCGTCAATACCGCCGCACTCCAGGCCGCCATCAACGCCTGCGGCGAGGGCGACTGCGTCTATTTCCCGGCCGGCGACTTTCTTTCGGGCGCGCTTGATCTTCACAGCGATATGGAGATCTATCTTGAGGAGGGCGCGACCCTGCGCGGCACCGCCGCCATCGAGGATTACCTCCCGCGCATCCTGAGCCGCTTCGAGGGGATCGAGGGAATGTGCTACCGCTCACTCCTGAATATGGGCACGCTTGATCACGCCGGCGGCGTGAATTGCCGCAATATCGCGATCCGCGGTAAGGGCGCGATCCTTGGTGGCGGTGCCGCCCACGCCGAGGCGATCCTCGCCGACGAGCGCGAGCGCCTCAAGAAATTCCTCGAGGAAAACGCCGCTTACGTCAAGACCTGCGAGAACGACAACACCATCCCGGGGCGTGTCCGCTCGCGTCTTCTCCATATCGCCAACTGCGAGAACGTCGTGATTGCCGGCCTCACCCTCGGCTACGCCGCCTCGTGGAACGTCCACATGATCTACTCGAAAAGCATCGTGACCTACGGTTGTCGTATCCTTTCACGCGGTGTCTGGAACGGTGACGGCTGGGATCCCGATTCCTCCGAGGATTGCGTCATCTTCGATACCCACTTTGAGACGCACGACAACTCGATCGCCATCAAATCAGGCAAGAACCCCGAGGGCAATATCATCGGCCGCCCGACGGTCGGCGTCCGCATCTTCCATTGTGACGGCGGCGAGTGCATGGCCGTTGGGAGTGAGATGTCGGGCGGTGTCAGCGATGTCTACATCTGGGACTGCGACTTCACCGAATCCAATGCCGGCATCGGGCTTAAGGTCACCGACAAGCGCGGCGGCTATATCCGCAACGTGCGCGTCCGCAACTGTCGCTTCGTCAATCTCCGCGCCCGCCGCGTCTCCTTCAACGATGACGGCGAGCCTGCCCCCACCCTCCCGATCGTCGAGGATATCCTCTTTGAGAACGTGGAATTCACAGGGCTTTCCATCAACCACGATGGCACCCGCAAGCCGACCGAGGTCCTCTTCCTCATGGGCCCCGAGGACGAGGCGCACTACTTCCGCCGCCTGACCTTCCGCGGTCTTCGCATCCCCTGCCGCGCGGACGGTAAGACCGCCCCCCTCGCGATCCGCAACGTCAAGGACCTCACGATCGAGGGCCTCACCTTTTTCCCCGAGACCTAGGAAAAGCGCATCCATTTTCAACCGCTCACAAAAACCATACGCATTCATAAGGAGAACCGCCATGTATACGATCAGTGTTACCTTCAAGTGCCTTCCCGGCAAGCGCGAGGCCTTCCTCGAGAGAGTCGAGGCCGAGGGCATCCGCGATGCCGTCCTCGCCGAGGACGGCTGCCACCGCTACGATTACTACGCCGCCGCTGCCGATCCCAATGAGCTCCTGCTCATCGAGGCGTGGGAGACGAAGCACCACCAGGAGGTGCATATCGAGCAGCCGCATATGGCGCGTCTGCGCTCCTTCAAGGGCGAGTACATCGAGACGACGACTCTCAAGGAATTTGAGCTGAAATAAAGAAAAACCGCGGCATCTGCCGCGGTTTTTCTTTGCCTTGCATCGCACGCTGCCGGGGTGCACACGGTTGCTTTCGGCGAGGGCTTATCCCGGATTGACCCAAAAGGCCCACGCGCCGATCACAGCGCGTGGGCCTTATAGGCAAGGAGCCTCAGTTATTCCAGGTGTAGAAGCGGCGCACTCCGCCATACTCCCGGTACCAATCGAAGGTGAAACGGAAGCCGTCGGCAGTCTCAAAGATCGAGGGCTCCTGATGGCCGAGCCAATCAACGGGGATCGCGCCGTTGCCTCCCTCCGAGGCGACCCTGTAGATCCCCCGGATGCGCCCCATCTCCTCCTGTGTCAGGGTACCGGGCGTGACCGAGGCAAGCGTCGCCGCCCCCGTGATGGCGGCCGCCTCGAGAAAGTCGAGGTTCGCCCTATGCGACACCTTATCGGTAAAGGCCGCACAGTCGGGATCGTGCGAGAAGAAGGTACCGTTCTGCGGTAGGCGGACAAAAGTCCCCACGCCGTCGGCGCGCGTGATCTCAAAGTTTCTCCCCGAGGTATCGTCTCCCACACGCTGAACGGCGTGGATCCCTGCGGCAAGATGGCCGAAGGTGTTGCATCCGATGACCGTGGCGCCGCCGGCGGCCACCTCGATCGTGCGGTACAGCTCACGCATGATGTAGGCGGTCGGGTGATGCCTGTCATAAAAGGCGGGGAGGCCCTTCGAATCAAAGACCGAGTTCACGGTATCCATCGTGGTGAAATCGTGCTTGATGAGATCGTATCCCCACGAGCGGATACGCGCGATATCGGCGGCGACAAGCTCAAGCGTATAGGGATGCGACGGGTCGAGGACGGTGCCGCCATCGCCCTTGCGGATGCCGACTGCCTCCTCCGGCACGGGCAGGCAGGTCAGAAGCGGGCGCATCCATAGGCCGGCCTTAGCGCCCCTCGCGCGGATGGCGGCGGCCGTCTCGGCCATCGAGGCAAAGCCTGCGTTGGTCTTGTCCCACGGGCCGCCGTTATAACCGCCAAAGCGATGGGAATAGCGGTTCAGCTGCCAGCCGTCGTCAATGATCATATGTGGGCGTGTCGCGCTATCAGCGGTCATCTCCATCAGGTAGTCACATTCGTCGAGCACGCTCCCGTGCGTGATGTTGCCGTACGCCCAGTACCAGTTGTTGACACCGAAGACCGGCTCCTTCGGGAGATTCGGCCGAGGACACATCAGGCGGCAGAATTCCTCGGCAGCGCGGTAGGGCAGCTCGTCCTCGCGCCCACGGCGACAAACGATCTCACAGGCAACCAGAGGCTCAAGGAGCTCAACGGCCTGACCGCCGGTGCGGACGTCGATCCACGCCGTAATGCCAAAGGGATCGCATTCAAACCAAACGAAGGTCGAGGCACCCGTCTTCACCCCGAAGGAGTGCAGGGCCGTCCCGTCGTACAGATGGAAATACCAGGGCATCCGACGGCGAGGCTCAAGGCCCGTCCACACGCATTCGAGGTCCGCCTTCTTGGAAATGCCGATGCGCTCCCAGCCGTCACCTAGGCAAAGGAGTCCTGCGGTGAGGTCACCGTCCCAACGGAGCTTAACGCGCAGATAAGGGCGCTCCGTAGGATATAAGGTGACGGCAAGGGCGTTGCCGTTTTTTGAAAAATCAATCCTCTCACGCCGCTCCTCAAGGCTATCGGGCTCCTCAAAGCGGACGGCGCTGTCAGCATACTGAAACAGGATATGATCGGGCGCGCGGCAGATATCGAAAAAGGCGTGCTTCATACAACTTCTCCTTGTGTTTTTCTTCTACTATACAAAAATTATACAAAAACCCCACCCTCTTGTCAAGCGCATCACGCAATTTGCGTCATCCATCCCCCCTCTCCCTGCCGGGAGCACACGAAAAAACCTCCCTTCGCCCTCAGCTGCCTGCGGATCCGATATCAAATCCTGCTGTGAAGCTCGCAAAAGCGTTGCAAATCGCCCGTCTTTGTGCTATAATAGGAGCTATCGGAGGAAGTCTTCACCATGGAAAAAAGCAAGGAATTTTTAGGTACCGCGCCGGTCGGACGGCTCTTATTCAAGCTGGCGATCCCCACCGTCATCGCCCAGCTTGTCAATATGCTCTACAATATCGTTGACCGTATCTACATCGGCCACATTCCCGAAAACGGCAATCTCGCCCTGACGGGGGTCGGGGTCTGTATGCCGCTCATTATGCTCGTCTCGGCCTTCGCCGCCCTCGTCAGCTCGGGTGGTGCTCCGCGCGCCTCCATCTTCCTCGGGAAGGGGGATAAGGTGAGCGCCGAAAGGACCCTTGGCGCCTGCTTCGGTCTCCAGCTCGTCCTCTCGGCGATCCTGACCGCCGTCCTCTGCCTCTGGAGCCGTGACCTGCTCCTCGCCTTCGGCGCCAGCGAAAACACGATCGGCTACGCCACCGACTATATGCGGATCTACGCCCTCGGCACCGTCTTCGTCCAGCTGACCCTCGGCATGACGGCCTTCGTCTCGGCGCAGGGCTTCACCGGGATCTCGATGCTCTCGGTCATCCTCGGCGCCGTCGCCAATACCGCCCTCGATCCCCTCTTCATCTACGGCTTTGACATGGGCGTCCGTGGGGCGGCCCTGGCCACCGTCCTCTCGCAGGCCCTCTCCTCTGCCTTTCTGCTTACCTTCCTCTTTGGGAAGAAGACCCTCCTCCGCATCCGCCGTGAGCATCTCATCGCCTCCCCGGGGGTCATCCTGCCCTGCCTCGCGCTCGGCACCGCCTCCTTTATCATGCAATCGAGCGAAAGCGTGATCTCCATCTGCTTCAACTCCTCCCTGCTCGGCTACGGCGGCGATATCGCCGTTGGCGCTATGACGATACTGACAAGCATCATGCAGTTCGCCATGCTCCCCCTCCAGGGCTTTGCCCAGGGGGCCCAGCCCATCCTCAGCTATAACTACGGCGCAAGGAACCGCGAGCGGGTCAAGCGGACCTATTTTCTTCTCCTCGCCGTCTGCCTTGCCTATTCGGCACTTCTCTGGCTCGCCGTCATGCTCTTCCCCCGGGCCTTTGCCGCCATGTTCACCACCGAGCGTGCGCTCCTTGACTTCACCGAGGGGGTCCTTCGCCTCTATTTTGGCGGCATGCTCCTCTTCGGCATCCAGGTCGCCTGCCAGATGACCTTCGTCTCGCTCGGCAACGCCGCCTCCTCGGTCCTCGTGGCCGTTGTCCGCAAATTTGTCCTTCTCCTTCCCCTCATCTATCTTATGCCCCACCTCGTCAAGGACCCCACCGTCGGTGTCTATATGGCCGAGCCCATTGCCGATGTCCTCGCCGTCACCTTCACGGGGATCCTCTTCCTCTTCCGCTTCCGCCGTGCCCTCCTGCGCATCGCACCGCAGCCTTAGGATTGTAAAGAAAACATAGCAAAAAAGAGCGTCCCCCGGGGGATGCTCTTTTTTATCCGCACATTGGTTCAAGGGAGGGCGATCCCCCCGAAGCCCCTCTATATCTGATGCTTTTTGCGGTATTCCCCGGGCGAAAGCCCAAGGCTCCTTTGAAAAAGACGGCAAAAGTAGACCGAGGAGCCGAAGCCGCACTCGGCGGCGATCCGTTTGATGCTCTTTCTCGTAAAGCGCAGCTCCTCGGTGGCGCGCTGCAGCTTTTGTGCATTGACATACTCGATAACCGAAAGCCCGGTCTTCCGCTTGAAAAGGCGGCAAAGATAGGACTTCGTGATAAAAAAGCGTGAGGTCAGCTCATCCAGCCCCGTGAAGGTCAGGGCATGCTCGCCAAGATACGCCGTGATCCCGGCGATCAGACTGCTCTCGCGGCCATCGCCGAGGGAGGGGATATCCCGGCAGGCAAACAAGAGACGGAGGATCGCGCCGAGGAGGAGAAAATCCTCCGGCGATCCGTTCAGCTCGGTAAGGAGCGAGACGATCCGGACGTAGCTCCCCTCGTCAAGCGTCAGCTTCTTCCGCTCAAACAGCGAAAGGATCGCCGCCTTTCCCTCGGGCGCAAAGTACCGATCAAGATAGGTCTCCTTGAAGTAGAACACGTAGCGGCTGTACGCGCTCCCCTCGGTCGAGTGCAGCTCAAAGGGGCGGATCAGAGCGACCTCGCGCGCCGAGAGCGAGATCAGCGTGCCATCAATGAGATACTTGCGCTCACCCTTTTCGAGAATGTAGATCTCGTAGGCATCGTGATAATGCACCTCGCTCATCTTTCCGCCGCGGTGGTCGGCGGTATAGTCAACGCGTAGCTCGCTGGCGGTGTCGGTGTAAAGCTCGTCCATACAGCAGGCGCTCCTTTTTGGCAGGATGTCAATATCATATAACATTTTTGCGTTTTAGTCAAGATTGTTCCTTGATTTTACTACTTTTTTGTTGTATTATGAGGTTGAAATCACCCAAGAAGGGCAAAAAGGAGACGCTATGTATTACGAAAACAAAACGGCCAAGGACCTGAAGATCGCCTATATCGGCGGCGGCTCGCGCAGCTGGGCACGGAATATGATGAGCGACCTGGCGCTTGAGCCCGCGCTCTCGGGCACCGTCTATCTCTACGATATCGACCGCGCCTCGGCGGAGCAGAACGCCATCATCGGGAACGATATCTCCTACCATCACCCCGAATACAACAACTTCAAATACGTCGCCACCGATACCGCCGAGGAGGCGCTGGACGGTGCCGACTTCGTCGTGATGTCGATCCTCCCCGGCACCTTTGACGAAATGGAGTCCGACGTCCATACCCCCGAGAAGTACGGCATCTATCAGGCCGTTGGCGATACCGTCGGTCTTGGCGGCCTCGTCCGCGCCCTGCGTACCCTGCCGATCTTCGAGGACTACGCCCGTCTGATCGAGCGCTACTGCCCGAAGGCGTGGGTCATCAACTACACCAACCCCATGACCGTCTGTACCGACATCCTCTACAAGACCTTCCCCGGCATCCGCGCGATCGGCTGCTGCCATGAGGTCGCGGGCACGCAGATCGTGCTTCGTGATGCCCTTGAGGACATCCTCGGTCTTACCAATGTCTATTTCCCGGATATCAAGGTCAACGTGATGGGTGTCAACCACTTCACCTGGCTGACCTCCGCCACCTACCGTGATATCGACGTCTTCCCCGTCTTTCGTGCCTTCTGCGAAAAGTACCAAAAGACCGGTCACGGCCGTGAAAAGTCGAATCAGAACTGGATGAACCGCTTCTTCAAGTGCGATCAGCGCGTCAAGATCGATCTCTTCCTCCGCTACGGCTATATCGCCGCGGCGGGCGACCGTCACCTCGCCGAGTTCTGCCCGGCCGCGTGGTATATGAAGGATCCCGAGACCGTGGAAAGCTGGGGCTTCAGCCTGACCCCTGTCAGCTGGCGCCGTGAGCGCACCCGTGAGCTGGCGGAGCGAGGCGCGCGGATGGCGAGGCGCGAGGAGCCCTTTAAGATCACGCCGTCCGGCGAGCTGGGTGTCGCCCAGATGAAGGCTCTCCTCGGCCTTGGCGACCTTGTCACCAACGTCAACCTCCCGAACCGCGGGCAGATCCCGAACCTGCCCCTCGGCGCCGTCGTTGAGACCAACGCCTACTTCACCTCGGGGAGCATGGTACCGATGTTTGCCGGCGAAATGCCCGGCCCGATCCTCGGTCTTACCGAGCGCATCGTCGCCAACCAGCAAATGCTGGTCGAGGCGGTCATGAAGCGCGACCTTGACCTCGCCTTTGAGGCCTTCCTCGCCGATCCCCAGAACACCCTCGACATCCCCACCTCGAAGAAGCTCTTCCGCGAGATGCTCGAGAACACCAAAAAGTACCTCGCAATGTACGACCTTTGATCCTGCCTCGGGATCGCCGAGAGAAAATCAAAAAAGAGCATCCGAGAGGGGTTCCTACCATAAAGCAGATTTTGACCTGCCGAAAAAGCAAAAGGAGTACGAGCAACGTTGCTCGTACTCCTTTTCGCACACCTTGCCTGCAAGGTATGGTGTGTTGCACCTCTTAGGTGTACTGTCGGGTGGTAAGCATATAAGTGAAATGTTTTGCTGTCGCGAAACGTGAAATAATATGCTGCTCGCATATTGTGAAATATCTCACTGCGTTCGATGTGAAATGAAATTTGCCCACGTTCGCGTAGCGAACATTTCACATTTGCAAGGCAAATATTTCACCGCGAAGCGATTTCACTTGCCCGAATGAGCAAATTTCGTTGGGGCACCTGCTTTATCGCAGGTGCCCCGAGGGGCGGCTCTTCTTTTTTCGTTTAAATGTCGCGCTTAGCGCCCTTGAAGGGCTTATGGAAGACGCTCAGGGCATCCTCGAAATCGGCATCCGAAAGGGTCGCTGTCGGTGTCTGGCGCGGGGTGGGTGCCTCGGCAGGTGTTTCAGCGATGCCGGTAAAGATCGGCTCCTCTGCGGTCACGGCCGCGCGGCGCTCGAGGGTACCGAGGGGCTTCTTGGCTCCCTCAAAGCCGGTGGCAATGATGGTGATGCGGAGCTCGTCCTCAAGGAGGGGATCGAAGGTCGCACCCCAGATGATGTTGGCATCGGGATGGCTCTCGGCCGCGATGATGTTCGAGGCGAGATAGATGTCGTCAAGCGGCACATCGGGCGCGCCCGTGATGCTGGCGAGGATGCCGGTCGCCCCGGCGATCGAGGTCTCGAGCAGGGGAGAGCAGATGGCCTGCTTGGCCGCGATCTCGGCCTTGTCGGGCCCCTTGCCGCAGCCCATCGCCATGTGGGCAAGGCCCGCATCCTTCATGATGGTGCTGACGTCGGCAAAGTCGAGGTTGATAAAGCCCGGGACATTGATGAGCTCGGAGACCGAGCGTACGCCCTGCAGGAGGACGTCATCGGCGATCGCAAAGGCGTTGGCCAGCGTGATCTTGGCATCCGAGACCTGCTTCAGGCGGTCGTTCGGGATCACGATCAGCGAATCGACCACCGAGCGGAGGGTCTCGACCCCCATCTCGGCCTGGGCGATACGCTTTTTGCCCTCAAAGGCAAAGGGCATCGTCACGATACCCACGGTCAGGATCCCCATGTCATGGGAGGCCGCGGCAATGACGGGAGCGGCGCCCGTGCCGGTTCCGCCGCCCATGCCGGCCGTCACAAAGACCATGTCGGCACCCTTGATCTGCTCGCGGATCTCATCGAGGTTCTCCTCGGCCGCGAGGCGCCCGATCTCGGGGTTCGAGCCGGCACCGCGACCGTTCGTCGTCTTCTGCCCGATCTCGATCTTGGTCGAGGCGCGCGAGGCGCGGAGCGCCTGCCCGTCGGTATTCACGGCGATGAACTCGACCCCGTGGATGTTGCTCGATATCATGCGGTCAATGGCGTTGTTGCCACCGCCGCCCACACCGAACACCTTGATCACGATGCCGGCGCTTGCTTCTCTTTCGTTCATTTCAAAATCCATGATGACCCTCCGTTTTGTAAGGTGAGGTTTACAAGAAATAACGGTGTGTGCCGTGTGTGGCGGAAAAACCGACGGCAAAGGGAGGCTTGCCTCCCAACACCTATATATAATTATACCATTTTCGACACCGATTGCAAGCCCCAACACCAATTTTTTTATTTTTCTTCAGAGGGGAGGCCACGGCCGCGCTCGTTATAGACGGGGATGCCGGCCGCCGCAAGGAGGGCGGCGGTAACGCCCATACCCGTGCGGCGTGTCCGCGTGAAGCTGCCGTCATAGATCCCCTCGGTGCCGCAGGAGGGGCTCATGTCCTTGAGGATAACGCCGTCAGCTCCCATGCGGCGGCAAAGGGCGAGGGTCGCCTCGGCACCGCGCCGGTAGGCGGCTGTGACGTCCGTCCCCTCGCAATTCACGACCCGCTCCCCCTGCCGCTCGGCCGGCGGGCGCGGGGTCGGCAGTCCGCCCATCACCTCGGGGCAGATGGGGATGAGAGTGTGGTGCGCGGCGATCGCCGCGATCTCGGGGCTTATGGGGCGGCTTTTGCCGTCATAGCGGCAGGCCTCGCCCAAAAGACACGCGCTGATAAGAAAGGTCATAGTACCTCCGGAGCGAACGGTTGACATTATGGGTGTTGTATGCTACAATGAAAAGGCATCAAAAAACGACACGGGGAGGAGGGAAGAGCATGCAACGACTGCTTCTCGATATCCGGCGCCATCGGCGCGGCATCACCGATCTTTTCGTCTTGGCGCTCTTTGGCGCCGTCGGACTGATCCTTGCGCTCTCGGAGTCCTCCTTTTACCTGATCTTTGCCCCCTTCGCTCCGCGCATTGTGTATGAGGTCTTCCGCGCGGTCTCGGGGGAGGTGGGCGAGCTTACCCTTCTGACGGTCGGCATCTTTTTGGCCCTTTGCCTTGCCGCCCTTTGGTTTTTCCTCTGGTATTACGCGCGCCGCAGTCGCCGCGCCCTCGGGCTTGCCGCCGCCCTTTATGCGCTCGATACCCTCGGGCTCGCGCTTTTTTCCTTCCGCACCTCGTATGCCTACGGGATGGCGGACACCCTCTTTCATCTTCTGGCCTTGGTGTCGCTCCTCCGCGCTCTTGCGGCCGCACGCCGTATCGAGACGGCGCCCGCGCCCGAGGCGGCCGAGCTTGCGGCCATGCTGACGAGCCTTGCCCCCCTGCCCCCCGAGCTTTCCCCCGGGGATGCGGTCGGGGATGCGCCTGCCGATGTGGCCGATACCGTGCCGCTCCGCGAGGCGGTGCCGCGCCGCCGCGTCCTCTTTGCGCGACAGCACGAGGGACTTTCGATCCTTGTGACCCGCTCCTACGGACTCACCGAGCTCACTGTCAACGGAAAGGTATATGCCGAGGTGCGTGGCGTTATAGAGCTTGCCTATACGCTCTCAGCGACCGTTGAGGGGCACAGGATCACGGTGCGCTTTCATCCAGGGGCCTTCTTCGCCACGATGCTGCTCATCGTGGACGGGTGCCTCGTTGCCGTATTGCGGCGCTATCATTGAAATGACCAAGGGGGCGCAGGAAAAGTCCCCCGGAAAAGGGAGTTACACCGATTTTTGGGTGTAATTCCTTTTTTTACGGCGTTTCCTCGAGGTGGTCGAGGATGGCGACGGGGTCGTCACTGACAAAGAGAAGCGCGAGATCGCCCGCGGGCAGGAAGGCCTCCCTCTCCATATGGCAAAGGAGCGCCAGGAGAGAATCGTAAAAGCCGTCGGTATTCAGGACGGCGATCCTCTTTTGGATGCGCCCGAGGTGGCGGAGGGTGAAGATCTCGAAGAATTCCTCGAGCGTGCCGATGCCGCCGGGCGTGACGATGAAGGCATCCGAAAGGTCCTCCATCAGCTGCTTGCGCTCACGCATCGTTTCGGTCGAGTGGAAGGCGGTGCAATGGGGCGAGAAGGCGCCGTCGGGAAAGAAGGTGGGGGCAACGCCGATGATCTCGGCAGAGGGGATGCGCGAGGCGCCCCGTGCCGTGGCCCCCATCAGCCCGCGGCCGCCACCGCCGAAGACGAGGCCGTGGCCGCGCCGTGCGATCTCCTCGCCAAGCGCCTCGCCCGCCGCGAGAAAGTCGGCGCGGATCTCATCGCTGGCCGAGCCGTAAATGCAGAATCTCATAGGTCTCTCCTTGCATGGGGCGCGCCTCTTGGCGCCGTTCCACGGCGCCCTTGGGCGACACGCCCTTTTCTTTTTTCTCATATTGTAAGTATACCCGAAAGCGGCGCGCTTGTCAATTACCTCGCCTGTCCCCTTCGCACGGCGGCGCGCCTTTCCTCCGCGCATTACCCCCCGCGCGGTGGCGCAGCCTTCACTCTGAGCCTTGCCCCCCTGTGCCCACATCCTCGCGCGGCGCGGCCTTCACTTCACGTATTACCCCCCTCGCGCGGCGCGCCTCTCTCACGATTTTTTCGCGCCGGGAGGCGAGAAATAGCGGCGACATCCGTCGCGAGTCTTCAAAAATAAAAAGAAAACTATACAAAAATATGCGTCACACAAAAGCTGTGTGACGCATATTTTGTTAGAGCGCCCGATCAAAGATATTCGGGAGCCTCCTCGCGCTCGGCCTCGGCCTCGTTCTCGCGGTAGGCGATCAGCTGCACATTGTAGGCATCGATAACGGCGTTTTCAAGCTCGGCACGGAAGGCGGCGTTGATGGGGTGCACGATATCACGGTAGGTACCGTCGGGATTCTTTCTTGAGGGCATCACGATAAAGTAGCGATCTCTTGCGTAGATCACCTTGATGTCGTGTACGGCAAGGGCCTCGTCAAAGGTGACGGAGACGACCGCCTTCATCGGGCCGTCGTCAAAGAATTTGCGGATTTTGATGTCTGTGATCTGCATGGGTTCGATTCCTTTCGTTTGAAACGTATGCTTCTTGATTTTTATTATACTCCGAGAATATGACCTGGGGGAGACAACATTGTGAATTTTTTCCACAGAACTTGTTAAGAAGTTAACGCATTCCGGGCTGTTTACGTGTCTTTTTCTTGATCTTTGATGAAGGAAGGCGGTTTTTGCGATGGACAATACGATGTACGGAAAAACGGGAGAGCTTTCGGTATGGCTCCGCGGTGCGCGGCGCCTGCATATGATCGGGATCCTCGGCGCGGGGATGCGTCCGCTTGCGCGCATGGCGCATGACCTCGGGTATACCGTGACGGGGTCGGATGACCGCGCGACCGAGGGGATGAGCCTTGAGGAGGGGGCGATCCCCGTCTCGCCTCCCTCGGCGGACGGTGCTATTATAGACGCGGAATTGGCGGTTTATTCAACCGCCGTCACAAAAGATCATCCCGAGGTCGCGGCGGCGACGGCGCGCGGCATTCCGCTTGTGTCGCGGGCCGATCTCTTCGGTGAGCTAATGCGCGCCTATCCCACCCGCATCGGGGTGGCGGGCACCCACGGCAAGAGCACGACGACGGCGATGTGCGGCGCCCTGCTGGCGGCGGGGGGACTGCATCCGACGCTGACCGTGGGGGCGCCCCTTGCGGGTGAGAGTGACGGCTATCGTCACGGGGGCGGAGAGGCTCTCGTATTTGAGGCGTGCGAGTACGGGAGGGCCTTCCTTTCCTTTGCCCCGACGGTGGCTGTCCTGACCAATGCGGCGTGGGATCATCCCGATTGCTTCCGTACGCCGGGAGAGGCGCTTGAGGCCTTTGGGGCTTACCTGTCGCTCCCCTCGGTCGAGGCCGCCGTCATCAATTTTGACGATCCGGGAGCACGCCGCGCGGCGGCCACCCTCTCGGTGCCTGTCATCACCTTTGGCCTTGGGGAGGAGGCGGACGTCCGTGCCACAGGGCTTGCGGTGGGGGAGGGGGGATGCGTGAGTTTTACCCTCCTTGACCGTGGGAAGGCGCTCGGACGGGTGACATTGGCCATCCCCGGGCGGCACAATGTCGAAAACGCCCTGGCGGCGGCGGCCGCCGCGCGTGTCGCCGGTGTTCCGGAGGAGGCCATCGTCCGTGGGCTTTCCTCCTTTGCGGGGGTCGGGCGCCGCACGCAGTATCGCGGTACGGTGGACGGTGTCCGCTATTACGACGACTATGCCCATCACCCGACCGAGATCGAGGCCTCGCTTGCGGCGGTGCGGGGGCACGGGCGTCTCTTTTGCGTGTATCAGCCGCATACGTACAGCCGTACAGCCGGCTTTTTTGATGAGTTCTGCCGCGCGCTTTCCCTCGCCGATCGGGTCATTGTGACCGAGACCTACGCCGCGCGCGAGAGCGAGGAGGCGGGGGTGGGGAGCCGCGCCCTTGCGGCAGGCATCGGCAGGGGGGCGGTGTATCTGCCGACACCCGAGGTCGCCGCGCTTTGGCTCCGTGGGCATCTCGCCCCCGGGGATACCGTCATTGTGATGGGGGCGGGGGATGTGGCCGAGCGCTTCTTCGGGCGGGGCTCCCCCCTTGCCTGCCCGAAGGAATGAGCCTTTGCTTCTTTTTTGGCCTTCTCCCCTTGATTTTTAACTATAACTATGGTATGATTTATAAGTAAAAAATATTCGGAGACCGAAATGGAAATTCTAAAGGCACCGCTCCCCCTTGAGGCGATCGAGCGTGTACGACAACTGAATACCGCGCGTGCCGCCTGCGGCAAGTGCGTCGGCGTGTGCGTTCTGACCTTCGGCTGTCAGCAGAACGAGGCGGACAGCGAGTCGCTCCTCGGCCTTGCCTCGATGATGGGCTATATCCCCGTCGAGCGGCCCGAGGAGGCCTCGCTCATCCTCGTCAATACCTGCGCCATCCGCGAGCACGCCGAGCAAAAGGTGCTCTCGGTCATCGGCGGCCTCAAGCGCTACCGTGAGAAGGGCGAGGTGCTGATCGGTGTCCTTGGCTGTATGACGGCCGAGGAGCACCGCATCGAGCAGCTGAAGAAGAGCTATCCCTACGTGGATTTCACGCTGGACCCTGCCTCGCTCTCGCGCCTGCCCTCGGCGGTGGCCGATCGGCTTGCGGGCGGCCCCCGTGCCTTTTTGCGGAGCGATGCCCCGACGGTGACCGAGGGGATCGAGCCCTATCGGCGTGATGTGCGCCACGCCTCGGTCAGCATCATGTACGGCTGCAATAACTTCTGCTCCTATTGCATCGTGCCCTATGTGCGCGGTCGTGAGAGGAGCCGCTCGGCCGAGGACATCGTGCGTGAGGTCAAGGCGCTCATCGAGCGCGGTGCCCGTGACATCATGCTCCTCGGGCAGAACGTCAACTCCTACGCCGGCGAATGCGATTTTGCTGCCCTGCTTGACCGCCTGGCGGCGCTTGACGGCGACTTCCTCCTGCGCTTTATGACCAGCCATCCGAAGGATGTCTCGGATCGCCTGATCGAGGTCATCGGGAAAAGAGAGAAGATCGCCCCCGCCTTTCATCTCCCTCTGCAATCGGGGAGCGACCGCATCCTGCGCGCCATGAACCGCCGCTACGATACCGAGCGCTATCTCGGCATCGTCGATAAGCTCCGCGCGGCGCGCCCCGGGATCGTCCTGACGAGCGATATCATCGTGGGGTTCCCCGGGGAGGAGGAGAGCGACTTCGAGGCGACCCTCGAGATCCTCCGCCGGGTGCGCTACGATATGGTCTATTCCTTCCTCTATTCACGGCGCCGCGGCACCCCCGCCGCCACGATGGAGGGGTATCTCTCCGAGGAGGTGCGGGCCGACCGTATGCGCCGCCTCCTCTCGCTCTCGACCGAGATCGCGGGTGAGATCGGTAAGACCTATGAGGGTAAGACCCTCCGCGTTCTGGTGGACGGGCCCTCAAACGCCGATAAGGCGATCCTTTCGGGGAGAACGGCGGGCGGTAAGCTCGTGCATTTCCCCGGTGACCCCACGCTTTCGGGTGAATGGAAGCAGGTACATATCGAAAGAGCCGATGCCTATGCCATGCACGGCACGATTCAAGAAAAGTGAGGAACGATCATGACTGTCAAGGAAGCATCCAAGATTCTCGGTGAGGCACTCGCCAAGGAGAGCGCCGTCATCACCTTCAACGCCGCCAAGCAGGCCTACGATGCCGACGGCGAGCTTTCGGCCATGCTGGCCGAGTACCGCACGGCGCGCACCCTCCTTGGGGAGCTGTACGCCAAGCCCGAGTCCACCGAGGAGGAGGCTCGCTCGGCCGATGCGCTCAATACCCGTGTTGCCGAGCTGACCGATGCGATCCGCTCGCATCCCGTCTACCGCGCCCTTGAGGAGGCACAGGGGGCTGTGAATGAGCTGATGGCCGCCGTCAACGCCGATCTCTCCTTCTACGCCTTTGGCGAGACCCCCGGCTGCTCGCACGACTGCTCGCATTGCAGCGGCTGTCACTGAGATGTCGAACGTGATCGCGGTGGCGGCCGAGCTCGAGCGGCCGTCGCCCATGATGGCGCAGTACCTCGAGATCAAGGGGCAATACGCCGATTATATCCTCCTTTACCGCCTTGGCGACTTCTTTGAATGCTTTTTCGAGGATGCCGTCACGGTCTCGCGCGAGCTTGAGCTCACCCTGACGGGGCGCGACTGCGGAGAGGGCCTGCGCGCCACGATGTGTGGCGTTCCCTTCCATAAGGCCGACGTGTACATCGGGAAGCTCGTGGAGCTTGGCCATAAGGTCGCGGTCTGTGAGCAGACCGAGGACCCGGCGACCGCCAAGGGCATCGTGCGCCGCGAGGTCGTGCGTGTCGTCACGCCCGGCACCGTCACCGATTCGGATGCCCTTGAGGAGGGGAGCAACAACTACCTGGCCGCCCTGGCCTACGGGGCGACGGGGGTCGGCCTTGCTGTGGCCGATGTCTCCACGGGCCAGGTGCACGCGACCCTGATCGCCGGGGAGGACAGGCTCACGCGCTTAAAGAACGAGCTGGCGGTCTTTTCGCCCCGCGAGGCCATCCTCAATATCGCGGCCGACGGCTGTCGCGAGATCGTCGAGTTCCTGACCGAGCGCTTCCATACGCGCATCGAGGAGCGCGCGACTCGCCTTTTTGACCTTGAAAAGGCCCATGCCGAGGCCGAGCTCTGCTTTGGCGAGCGTGCCGCGGCTCTCGATAACGATACGACCCTCTCGGCCGTCGGCGCACTGCTCAGCTACATCCGCGAGACCCAGAAGTGCGCCCCGACCTTTGCCCGTGAGCTGACCGTCTATACCGACGGACAGTATATGGAGCTCGATATGGCCACGCGGCGCAACCTTGAGCTCGTTGACAGCATGCGCTCGAAGGAGAAGCGAGGCACTCTCCTCTGGGTCCTTGATAAGACCAAGACCTCGATGGGGGCGCGCCTGCTCCGCTCGTGGGTGCTCCGCCCCCTCATCTCGGTGAACGATATCCGCCGCCGCCAGGGCGCTGTCGGCGATTTCGTTACCCGGTATCTCCTCCGCGAGGAGCTGCGCGAGATCCTTTCGCACGTCCTTGACCTTGAGCGCCTGTGCGCCCGTGTGGTGTACGGGAGCGCCAACGCGCGCGATCTGCGCGCTATCGCCACGAGCCTTGCCGAGCTCCCCACCCTCCGCGCACTCCTTGACGGCTGTACGAGCGCCGGCATTACCGAGCTCGCCACCGATCTTGATCCCCTCTACGATGTCTTTTCCCTGATCGAGGAGGCGATCGTCGATACGCCTCCCGCCACCGTCCGTGAGGGCGGCATGATCAAGCCGGGCTATCATGCCGATGTGGATTACCTCCGCGGCATCCGTGAAAACGGCAAGGGCTGGCTCGAGGAGATCGAGGCGAGAGAGAAGGAGGCCACGGGCATCAAGGGGCTGAAGGTCGGCTATAACAAGGTCTTCGGCTATTATATCGAGGTCACCAAGTCGAACACCGATCAGGTGCCCGACCGTTACATACGCAAGCAAACGCTCACCAACTGCGAGCGGTATATCACCGAGCAGCTCAAGGAGATGGAGACCACCATCCTCGGCGCCGCCGATAAGCTCGCGGCCCTTGAGTACGAGCTCTTTACCGAGATCCGCCTGGCGACCGCCGCGGCCGCCGCCAGGATCCAGGATACCGCCGCCCGTCTCGCCGCCCTCGACTGTTATCTGTCGCTCGCCGAGGTGGCCTCGAAGAACAACTACGTGTGTCCCGAGGTCGACGGGAGCGGTGAGCTCACGATCCGGGATGGCCGCCATCCTGTGGTCGAGCGCTTTGTGAAGAGCAGCTACTTCGTCCCGAACGATACCGACCTTGACGTTGAGGGCGAGCGCCTCTATCTCATCACAGGCCCGAATATGGCGGGTAAATCCACCTATATGCGCCAGGTGGCGCTCATCACGCTGATGGCCCAGATCGGCTCCTACGTGCCGGCGCGCGAGGCCGTCATCGGTATTGCCGACAAGATCTTCACCCGTGTCGGCGCCTCGGACGACCTGGCCTCGGGGCAATCGACCTTTATGCTCGAGATGAACGAGGTGGCGCACATCCTTGAGAACGCAACACCGCGCTC
This sequence comes from Eubacteriales bacterium, assembly GCA_045532575.1. Lineage (GTDB taxonomy): Bacteria > Bacillota > Clostridia > Oscillospirales > CAG-272 > UBA1740. The sequence continues at coordinate 55,145 of JAZSGE010000016.1, forward strand.
TCTCATCATCTACGACGAGGTCGGGCGCGGCACCAGCACCTATGACGGTATGTCGATCGCGCGTGCTGTGGTCGAATACACGCACAAGCGGATCGGTGCCCGTACCCTCTTTGCGACGCATTACCATGAGCTGACGTCGATGGAGGCCGAGTTCCCCGGCATCGTCAACTACAATATCGCCGCCAAGAAGCGCGGCGACGGCATCGTGTTCCTCCGCAAGATCGTGCGCGGTGCGACCGATGACAGCTACGGCATCGAGGTCGCTAAGCTCGCCGGTGTCCCCGGCGAGGTCATCCGCTCGGCGCGAAAGATCCTTGCGGACATTGAGGCGGGCACCCCCGGGGGTAAGCCCGTGGCAAAGGCGGCGACCGAGGCACCGCTCGACCTCTTCTCAACGGTCAAGAGCAGTGAGGCCGATGAGGCCGCCGAGCGGATCCGTGCCGTCGATCTGAACACCCTGACCCCGATCGAGGCCATGAATCTTCTGTTCGAGCTCAAGCGGATGCTCGGAAACTGACCGATAGTAAGGAGTAACAATGGGAAAGATCAACCTCTTGACCGAGGAGGTCGCTAATCTGATCGCGGCGGGCGAGGTCGTTGACCGCCCTGCCTCGGTCCTGAAGGAGCTGCTCGAGAATGCCATCGATGCGGGGGCTACCGAGGTCACCGCCGAGATCGGCCGTGGCGGCGTTGGTCTCATCCGTGTCAGCGACAACGGGTGCGGCATCGCCTCCGAGGATCTCCCCGTGGCCCTTCAGCGCCACGCGACGAGCAAAATACGGAATGCCGAGGATCTCGATGCGATCCTGACGCTCGGCTTCCGCGGTGAGGCGCTGGCCGCGATTGCCGGTGTCTCCTGCCTTGAGATCGTTACCCGCACCGAGGAGGCCGCCGCCGGCACCATCCTTGTGGCCGAGTACGGCAGGATCACCGAGGTCTCGGAGGTCGGCTGTCGTGTCGGCACGACGGTCGTTGTGCGTGAGCTGTTCGGCAATGTGCCCGCGCGCCGTAAATTCCTGAAGAAGGATGCCACCGAGGCGATGGCGGCCACCGCCTACGCCGAGAAGGTGGCCCTCTCCCACCCCGAGATAGCGCTCGAGCTGATCGTCGACGGGGTCACGAAGTTCCGCACCCCGGGGGACGGCGACCTTCTCGCTGTGCTCCACGCCGTTGAGGGGCGCGAGTTTGCCAAGAAGCTGCTTCCCGTCAAGGGCGAGATGGCGGGGATGACCCTCCATGGCTTTGTCGGTCGGAGCGACAACGTGGCCGGCACGCGCAACCGCCAGAGCTTTTTTATCAACGGCCGTTATATCCGCAGTAAGACCATGCAGGCCGCCGTCGAGCAGGCCTTCACCTCCTATATCGCCCCCGGGAAGTTCCCGGCGGCCGCCCTCTTCCTGACCATTGCGCCGGGGGCGGTGGACGTTAACGTCCACCCCGCCAAGCTCGAGATCCGTTTCTCGGACGAGCGCCCGGTCTTTGAGATCGTCTATCACGCTGTGCGCGGCGCCCTCTCCGAGGCGGCCTACCGCCCCGAGCTGACACCGCCGCCCACAGCGCACCCCCCGCGGGAAAACCCTGTGCCGAGGAGTGAGCCGATCCGCATGGCGATCCCGCCGATGGCGGAACGGCCGACGCCCACCCC
>JAZSGE010000126.1:0-2188 GCA_045532575.1 Eubacteriales bacterium
TCACAGAACGACATGGCTACGATCCGACTTGGTTCTCGTGGAAGCATACTCAACATCGACGAAGAAGACCGACTGCTGAGCCGAAACGGCGGAAGGACGGGCACCGGGGTAAGCGGCCGAGTTGCTAACCACAGCATTGTAGGTCGGATAGGTCTCCTCATAGCTGGTGCCGGCAGGTCTCATCGGGATCGAGGGAACGGCATAACCGCCGAAGTTGTAGTAGACCTCAATACCGTCGTTGACCCACGGGTTGGGGTTCGCGGTGTAGGCTTCGCTACGCATATTGTCGGTGGGGTCCTGAACCTTCACGGCAACGTAGATATAATCATCGGTCTTGCCGGCCATGGCGCCCCAAAGGACGTAGACATCTACGGTGAGCTGCGGCCATTCATCACCGACCTCCAAGCCACGATATATCTCCAGCAAAGGGATATTCTCCATAGGATCGACAATGTCGTCACCGAGGAGAGAGTAAACACCGCCGGAAACTTCGTAAGGCTGATCCACACCGGTGAGGTGAACACTCATGAGATATGCCTCATCGATCACACCGTCAACGACAACATTGTCGCTGCGGAGCACCTGATTCGGGCACTCAATGACCTCAATGATGCCCGTTTTTCCGGCCAGGGAGGCCTCGGTGTAGTTGTTGCTCTCCTGAGCATAGTTCAAGGTGACCTTGTAGATACCGACCTCGGTGATCTTGCCGTCGGTAACGGGGGTACCGCCGGTGGCCTCGGCATTCGCGAGCTTTTCAATGGTGGCGCCCGAAATCGAAACGCCGGCAGGAAGACGCCCCGTAGAGAATTGATTTTCCTCGGTTGCCGTGGCAGGGTCATATTGCATGCCGGGGTAGTAGAAGATTGTCAGGCTTTCCTTAACGCCGAACGCGCTGGCGCGGTTGGCATCACCGGGGACGATCTCGAAGGTAGCCGAAACAGGATCAGGCAGGGGGGCGCCGGGGTACATCTCCTCAGCACCGGGTTGCCAGGAGAAGGTCGCCGTGATGCTGTAAGTACCGACAGTGGTCGGGTAGGTTGTGCCGAGATCGGCAATAACGGCACCGGTCACAGGATCGACCTGCCGGAAGGTGTAAGACGCCTTCAGGAAGACGGGCTTGTTGACACCGACCTGGGAGGCATCGACGGGTCTGCCATCGTAAGCGATCTCGCTGGGAAGGTTGTTGAAGTGGATCTTGTCGAGCTCCTCCTGGGGGATTCTCGGGTTAAGGGGTGTATAGATAAAAGCGGAGGAGGGGACATGGGCATTCTCGGGCACGGTACACTCGGTCAGAACAGAGCAGTAGGCGAAGGAGAACTCGCCAAGAGCTTCACAGAGGCTATTGGCTCCGAAGACAACAGAGGACAGAGAGGTACAGCTGTAGAAGGCATAGTCACCGATCACGGTTACGCTATCGGGAATTGTGATGCTCTTGAGCGATTCGCAGTTGGAAAAAGCGCCTTCGCCTATGATGGTCACGCTGTTGGGGATCGTGATGCTTTCTATGTCGTTACCCGAAAATCCTACCACCATCGTTACCGCCCGACCGTTGTAGGTCGCAGGGATCACGATCTCGGTCAAAAGTCCTGCATTTCCTATCGATACGGCGTACGTGCCATCCGGCAACGGATAGTATGCCAGGGCTTCTGACGAGGGGTGGATCGCTTCACTTGAGGTGGTTGTGATCTTGCCGAGGTTTACCGAGGTGTTGTCGGTATAGAAGATCCAGAGGTCACCCTCAATGATCTGCGCCGATAGAATGCCACGCCCGTTCTGGCCATTTTGACCGTCCTGGCCGTCCTCGCCATCGCGGCCGGCGGCGCGGACACCGGTGTCGGTATCACCGATCCACCAGTTGCCGTTCTCCCCGATGAAGGGAGTCTCGCCGTCCTTGCCGTCCTCGCCGCGGATCATTGAGAGCCATATTTCGTAGGTGAGGGGGGTCTGGCTCGTGGCGTTCATGTTCTCGACATAGAGAGCGTAGACCTCGCGGATGGAGGCACCGCCGGGGTCGGTGGTGTCTGCAGGGCCATTACCGAGGCCCGGGATGGAGTCGCACGCTACGAGGATCAGCGTTGCGGCGATCACCATCATCAAGAGGAACAGAAGCTTTACCTGCGCTTTTTTCATTGTTCTTTCTCCTTTCTGAAAGCAAAAAGTGCGCTCGCAATGCGAACGCACTCCATTC
>JAZSGE010000138.1:0-2127 GCA_045532575.1 Eubacteriales bacterium
GGGGTGGCTGTGGGGGGAGGCGGCGATGGGGGAGGGAGAAGAAGGCTGTGGGGATGGGGCTTTTGGGGGGTGGCGTGCGATACGGGATTGACAAGAGAAAAATTTGTGATACAATAAATACATATTTCAGACAACGAACAAGGGGGCTTTATGCTCAAGAATGCACTCAAATCCCTCCCCCCGTGGCTCCGCTTTCTTCTGGCGGCGGTGGGGATCGAATTTCTCCGCTCCTTTTTGCCTCCCCTCGCGTTTTTCCTTGATGCCGTGAGCGGATGGCTCTCCTATCCCGTCCACACGCTGTCGGAGACCGCAGGGCTCCTGCTCCTTACAGCTACCCTCGGGGTGGCCTTTGGTGCTTCGCGCCGCTCGCCGTGGTACGGCTGTCTTTACCTGGGATCGGCGGCGGCGGCCTTCCTCCTTGGCGGCTTTTGCTCGCTCCTTTGGCAGGCGCTCTTCTTCCGCCGTGGGATCACGGGTCTTGAGCTCTCGCTCCTGTTCGGCTCGGCGCTTGACTCCTCCTTCCTGCCGCTCGTCGCCGCCTACCTCCTTGGCTATTTCGGCTTTCTTGCCAAGCATCCCGAGGAGAAGGTAACGAGCTACCGTGACCTTGGCTCTTCCCCGGCCCGTGCGGTGCTCGCCGCCTCGCTCCTGATCCTCGTCTACCGTCTCATCGGGCAGATCATGACGACGGTCGATTTCCTTGACACCTCGGGCTTCCTCTACCCCGTTGAGACCGTCACGATCGTGCTTGACTTTCTCCTGATTTTCGCGGTGGCGGCGGCAGGCTACTTTGTGGCGCTGTATGCGCGGCGCCTTTATCTGCGCGCGGCGCGCAACTACGAGGTATTTCTTGAAGAAAATAAAAAAGAGAACGGTTGATCCGTTCTCTTTTTTTATCCGTAGAGTCGGCGTATCACGTGCGCTTTCGATTGGTTGCCGAGGCTACAAGAAATTGCCGGCTTCATCGGGGGAGGCTCTGCAGAAGTCCTCAGCCCTGCTTGGAGGTTCCCGTTTCAAGAAGGAAGGATGCCGTGAATTCGCACCCCTTGAAGAATGCCTTTTTAGCCAAAAAGCCATAAAGCTCGCACAACGCATCGGCGTATATTTCAATGGCTTCAATTTGCTCCTTTGTTAGCAAGCCATTGACAATTTCACGCTTCTCTACTGTTTTTTTGCAAGCGTCCTTTCTTCCTCGGTATCCATCACCGCGCATTCGTCCGCAAGGTACTCGTTCCACAACCTTTCGAGTGTTTTTCCCATGCTATCTCTCCTCTCAGCTTTTGCATCCAAACAGATGCATATGTCAATTATAGCATCCATTTGAATGCTTGTCAAGCATCCTTTTGAATGCAATAGTATAATGTATTCATAAATGCACTCTTTGGGGGATCGGAGATACCGTATGTACATTTACCAGCGATTGAAGGATGTCAGAGAAGACGCAGATAAGAAGCAAGAGGACATCGCTTGTGTTTTGAATATTACGAGGCAGCAATATCAGCTTTACGAAAGCGGAAAGCGTGAACTGCCAATGCATCATTTTATGACCTTGGCAAAGTACTACAACGTTTCTCTCGACTATCTTTCCGGGCTTGTCAGCAAGCCGAAAGCTCTTTTTTGATAAAAACCACCCACGCATCCAAAGGGATGTGACCCTGTATGTGACGAAGGGAGCCCGCGCAAATAAAAGTCTCAAGGATGTTGCATCTTCGTCCGCGCTTCTGCCGCCCACTCCCTCCTATATTCCCCTTGCCCTATCCTGCCGCATAGTTGTTGTGCGTTGCAATCATAGATTGCGCCGCGAGCGCCTTGCTTTGTGGGGTATCGCGGCACAAACACGCCACACCGTGGCCTTTTTCGCTTGCTCACCCACGTGGCTTTATCAAAAAAGAACCCGCCCGTGGGCGGTTTCTTTTTGGGGTGTCAAAGCTGCCCCACGGTAGGCTCCCTTGTGCAGAGGGAGCTGTCGCGGGACGCGACTGAGGGAGTGTGTCCCTACCACAGAACAAAATTAGAATACGCGAAGACGGTTCGTTTTGATTCTTTCTCCTTTTCCTGCGTATTTTAATTCCGGCTACGGCAGGGGCACAGTCCCTCCGTCGGCTACGCCGCCACCTCCCCTTACAC
>JAZSGE010000028.1:0-3758 GCA_045532575.1 Eubacteriales bacterium
TGGGTGCTTTTTTTATGGCGCGGAGCGATTTGCCCTCTCTTGCGCCGCCGAGCACCGCGAGGCGGCGCAGATAAGCAAGGCAAGGCGGATCGGGGAGCTTGCTCACCAGGCCGCCTGCCGCCGCTTGCTCCGTGGCGGCTCGTTGCCAAACGAGCGGTGGGCGCAGCCCCAAGGGCGCGCAGCGCACTTGTGCCACATAGGAGCAGAGTGAGAGGCAAAACGCGACGAAAACTGCGGTTTTTTCAAAAAAGCACCCCCTTGTGGGTGCTTTTTTTATGGCGAGGGGATTTTCTTTCTTCCTTTTCATCGCTTTATCGTGCGCAAGGGGTTGAATTTCCCTGCCGTTTCTGCTATACTAAAGCCGCTGGGCTATAAAACAGCTTCGATCACTCATTTTTATTTTTTGGAGGTTCTTATGAAACGACTGCTGGGGACACTGCTGACTCTTTGCCTTTTGCTTTCCTGCATGCTGGCCTTCACGGCCTGCGGCGGCACCGGCAAGGGCATGACAAAAGAAGAATGGAACGCGGCGTTGGATCTGACCAATGCCACCAAGATCGCCTGCACCATTGATTACGGAGACTGCATCCGCGAGGTCAAATACAACGGCGAGAGCTATTCGGAGATCATGCGATTGCCCGAGAGCGAGGAGACGACCAGCGATACCCGCTGGATCAAGGACGGCGACGACTACCTTGTCTACCACAAGGAGGGCGATGACGCGTGGCAGGAGACTACGGCCACGGCGCGCGATTTTTCGGAGGCGCTTGCAATTTCGAGCTCCACCTATTTTTGCAACTATGCCGCGCTCTTCCCCCTGGAGCAGCTCACCCTGAACGGCAATACCGGCATCTATGAAGCCGCCGAGGTCTCGCTTTCGGTCGATGGGGCTATCGGCGATCTCGGATATACCTACTATAACGTGAAGATCACCCTCGAAAACAAAAAGGTCGCAAGGATCGAGTATACGGATGCCAAGCAAATGCACCACGTCCTGACCTTTGCCTTTGACGGCATTGAGATCGTTGCCCCCATTGACCCGCGGCCGGTCGGCCCCCTGGCAACCGAGGAGGCATGGAACGCCGCTCTGGATCTTTCCGCCTTTACCGACGTCTCGATCGTTCAGATGCAGGGGAATACCGCCATCAGCACCTTCAAGTGGGACGGCACGAACCTGTACACAGAGGCCTCCGGCGTTTGCATCCTTGTCATCAAGGAGGGCGACAGCTATTACACCTACACAAAAATGCCGAATACGGGCTGGGGCGAGAAGACCTCCGCCACCGAGGCAACGTACAATGCGTATATCAACGCCTACCTGAAAAACTCGGAGATCTATCATTTTGACGATTTCCGCTACGATCCGACGGAGGATCACTATGAAGCGGATGCCATTGACCAGACCGGTGATGGCGTGACGGTCACGATCACCGATGTCAAGATCCACTTCACGGACAATAAGCCCGACACGATCTCGTATTCGTATGCGGGGAGCACGATGGTGATGACGTATTCCTACACCGACGTGACGATCGACATTCCGTAAGCGATCCTCACGAAGGACAGAAAAGGAGCTTGCCCCGGTGGGGCAAGCTCCTTTTTGTCTCTCCGCCGTCCTGCTTTGCGACCGGCCCTTCGCTACGCCGCCACTCGCCGGGGAGAAGCACAACGGTAACGTCTTCCCGTTTTTTTTGGCGTTTTTTCCCTTTTCTTTACATCCTTGCTTGTTTTCTCTACATCCTTGCTTGCATTCATCCCCCGCCTATGGTATACTGTCATCAAACTCCATACTTAAGAATTCAAAGGAGATCCGTATGAAGATCTTTGATATGCATATCCACACCGACGGTGTGGACTTTGACGTCGCGGCCTCGCTCGCCGAAATGGAGAAGGCGGGCGTTTTTGGCGGATGCGTGTTCTCCCCCCAGCCGACTGAGAACAATCCCGAGATGGGGCTCCCCTTCCGCGCACGGCTTGACCGCATCCTCGAGATCACACGGGGGTACGAGGGGCGCCTCTTCCCCGTCCTTTGGGTGCACCCCGACGAAGAGAACATCCTCACAAACGTAAAGATCGCCGCCGCCGAGGGCATCGCCGGCTTTAAGATCATCTGCAATACTTTCTACCCTTACGAAGAGAAGTGCATGGCTCTTTTGCGCGTCATCGCCTCGCTCGGGCTCCCCGTCTTCTTTCACTCGGGCATCCTGTACAGCCGCGGTGAGAGCCACTCGGAATACAGCCGCCCCATCCACTTCGAGCGCCTCGAGGAGATCCCCGATCTCCGCTTCTCGCTCGGGCATTGCGGCTGGCCGTGGATCGACGAATGCCTCGCGCTCTACGGTCGCCTGAGCTACAAGCTCGTCAAGGCCGGCAATGACGGGCATCCTGCCGAGATGTTCCTTGATCTGACGCCCGGAGCACCGATGGATCGGCGCGAGGAGATGCTCCGCAAGGTCTATCTCTTTGGCCAGAACACGGGCGATAACGTCCTCTTTGGCATCGACCAATGGCTCGAGCGCTACAAGGGGGAGGTCACGGGCCGTTGGCTTAAGGCCGACACAAGGATCCTCGATAGGCTTGGCGTGCGCGAGGAGCTCCGCAGGAAGACCTATGAAGACAACCTCATGCGCTTCCTCGGTAAGCCCACCGAGGGCTTTGTCCGCCGCATCTGGGGGACAACGCCGTATAGCAGCACGACCGCCCCGATCATCGAAAAGTGGTACAAAAAGCTCGGCTTCCCGCAGGAGTATGACGCCGAGTTCGCCGCCGCCCTCAAGACCTATCACATCTCGGATGCCATCTCGATCGACACCTACGATCTCACCGAGACCGACGGCAAGCGCAATCTGCTCTCCTTCCTTTATCTCTGCGAGTCGCTGGCTAAACGATATGAAGAGAAGGGCATCCCCGAGGAGATCCTCCTCGCAACGCTCAAGGACCTCCTGCTCTGGACCGATGCCTGGTCGGACGTCAAGGGTGAGCTGTTCCTCGGCGAGCTCGGTTGGCTGGCGCGCACCATGCAGATGCGTCTTTTCCGCCTTGGATCCTTGGAGTTCATGGCGGGAAAGGCTCACGGCGATTGCCCCGCCCTCGGCCTTGCGAAGGGCGACCCCATCGTGGAGGTCCATATCCCGAGCGGCGCCGATCTGTCCCCCGAGGCCTGCCGCGCATCTCTTAGGCAGGCGGTCGAGTTCTTCGCGACCTATTATCCCGAGTACAGCTTCCGGCACTTCACCTGCCATTCCTGGCTGCTTGACTCGGCCCTCGACAACCTCCTCGCCCCCACCTCCAATATCCGGAAATTCCGTGATATGTTCACCCCCATCAGCGAGGACGAGAGCTATGCCGCCCTGCGGTACGTCTTCCGCTGGAATACCAACCGCCGCAACCTCAGGAACGCCGTATGCCCCTCCTCGCTCGCCGAGCGCATGAAGGCCTACGTCCTCGCCGGCGGCGCCCTGCACGAGTCCTTCGGTGCCATCCGCATCGAGAAATAAAATAAAAAACCACCCACGGGTGGTTTTTTATTTTCGGGCATAGCACTAATGCTACTTCCGGGCGCGCAAAGTTTCGGAGAGAAGTCGGAGGCCAAGCGGTCTTAGGAAGACAATACTCAGGAACAACTCCTTGGCTCACAGAACGACATGGCTACGATCCGACTTCGCATCGAGAAATAAAATAAAAAACCACCCACGGGTGGTTTTTTATTTTCGGGCATAGCACTAATGCTACTTCCGGGCGCGCAAAGTTTCGGAGAG
>JAZSGE010000018.1:0-9473 GCA_045532575.1 Eubacteriales bacterium
CCGTGTCAGCGAGATGCTCTCAACGCTTGTGGGCCCCGAGTACATTGCCCGTGTGGCGGTCAACAACGTGAAGAACGTCAGAAACGCCAAGAAGGCGATCAAGAAGGCCTTTGAGAATCAGATCGCAGGGAAGGGCTTCTCGCTGGTCGAGGTGGTCTCTGCCTGCCCGACCAACTGGGGCATGACCCCGAAGGCCGCCCTCGAATGGGTCGAGAGCGATATGCTCCCGTACTATCCGATCGGTGTGTACAAGGACAGAAGTGCAGGGGAGGAGAAGTGAGATGAAAACAACTCAGATCCTGATTGCCGGATTCGGTGGACAGGGCATCCTGTTCTCGGGTAAATTCCTGGCCTACAAGGGCCTCATTGAGGAGCTCCAGGTCTCCTGGCTCCCGTCCTACGGCCCCGAGATGCGCGGTGGCACCGCCAACTGCAACATCATCCTCTCGGAGTCGCCGGTCGGCTCGCCCATCATCACGGTCCCCGATGTTCTGATCGCCATGAACGCCCCCTCGCTCACGAAGTATGTCGACACGGTCGCCCCCGGCGGTCAGATCTACGTCGACTCCTCGCTCATCGGGGCGAAGGTCGAGCGGAGCGATGTCGATGTCTTCTATATCCCCGCGACGCAGATGGCGAAGGAGCAGGGCATTGGCAGCCTTGCGAACATGATCATCGTCGGTCACCTTCTCGAGAACCACCCCGAGCTCTCCTTTGAGGGCGCCGAGGCGGTCGTTGAGAGCCTTGTCCCTGCCAAGAAGGCGGCGATGAAGGAGCTCAACATGAAGGCTCTGCAGCTCGGCCGCAATTACAAGGGCTAAGATAAAAGCACGGAAATTCTTACGGATTTCCGTGCTTTTTCTGCTTGACAAAGCCGGTCCCCGATGCTATCATTGACCTGAAGATATCCCTTTTGGAAAGGTAATTGCTATGAAAACAGAGAAGAATTACGAATTCCGCACCAGGATGTGCGAGGTACACAGGCCGGGGCTTCGGTATCCACCGGCATACGACCGCCGAGAGGGGCTTCTCCTTGACGGGGGATCGGCGATCCTTCTGTTCCCCGAGGCAGGGGCGGTTGCGAGCCACGCGGCGTACGATCTTGCCGATTGCCTCCTCACCTCCCACGATCTCCCGATCCCCGTTCTGTCCGAGGGGGAGATCGCCGGGAAGACGATCCGCCTCTGTCTCGCCTCTGCGTCTCCGTTGACGGCTCCCTCGGGGAGCGAGGAGCGCGCCTATCGCATTGTCGTTGATGCCGAGGGGGTTACGGTGACGGCGAATACCGAGCGCGGCCTCTTTGCCGCCACGGTGGATCTTGAGGAGCAGATGGCCGAGAACCGCGGCCCGTTTCTCGCCTACCAGGATCGCGATCGCCGCCCGCTCTTTTCACCGCGTATGGTGCATTCCGGCTACGAGCTTGACGTTTTCCCTGAGGAGTATATGAACCGTTTGGCGCACGACGGCTACGATGCCCTGCTCGTCTTCGTTCGCGGGGCTGACGTCAGCGCCCACGGCAATGCCGACTTCAATAGCCTGATCGCGACCGCTGCGCGCTATGGCCTTGACGTGTACGCGTATAGCTACATCGTCAGTGAGAAGCATCCCCTCGACGAGGGCGCGGAGGAGTATTACGAATCTACCTACGGTCGCCTGTTCCGCGAATGTCCCGGCTTCCGTGGCGTGGTGCTTGTCGGCGAGTCCTGCGAGTTCCCCTCGCGCGATCCGCGTGCCTACAATCACCTCTATCGCTACCATCCGAAGGATCAGCCTATTGAGAAGTTCTTTGCGCGTAATTTTCCGGTCTCGGATTATCCCGAGTGGATCGACCTCGTCAAGCGTGTCATTCGCCGCTATAATCCCGAAGCCGATTTTCTGTTCTGGAGCTACAACTGGGGCGGTCGCCCAGCCGAGGAGCGAGTGGCTCTTATCGACAACCTGCCGACCGATATTTCGCTCCAGGCGACCTTTGAAATGTACGAGCCGCTTCCCGCCCCCGAGGGCGTCAGGGAGTACACGACCGACTATACGATCGCGATCCCCGGCCCCGGTAAGTACTTCCTTTCGGAGGCTGAGGCGGCCGCCCGCCGCGGACTTCGCCTTTACACCATTTCGAATACCGCCGGCGCTACCTGGGACATCGGCATCGTTCCCTATATCCCCGCCCCCGAGATCTGGGGCGAGAGATATGACCGCTTGATCGAGTGCCATGATACCTACGGCCTTTCGGGGCTAATGGAATCGCACCATTACGGCGCTTACCATTCCTTCATCTCCGAGCTGACAAAGGAAATGGGCTGGTTGCCTCGCCGCCCCTTCGGTGAGCATTTGGAGGCGATTGCCGTCCGCGAATTTGGTAAAGAAAACCTTGCAGACGTTCTTGATGCTTGGCATCACGCCTCCGAGGGATGCCGCCACAACGTTCCGACGGTCGAGGATCAGTACGGGCCTCTCCGCGTGGGTCCTGCGTATCCTTTCGTTATGCGGACGCAGTGGGTGATGCCCTCGCCCGACTTCGCGCATTTTGGCGGCGCGCGAATCACCTATACCGGCTATGGGCAGTACAAGGGCTTCCCGGGCTCGGATTGTCTGACAAGACCGCGCCGCGTCCTCCACGAGATTGCCGAATTCGAGATCATGAAGCGTGAGCTTGATGCTGCCGCCGAGATCTTCACGGGGGTGGCCGAGCGCCTTTTGGGGCGCGCACGCGAGGAGGCGGGGAGGATGGCTGCCCATCTCTTCCTGATGGCGCGTACCGCCGAGACCACCGTCAACGTTAAGCGTTGGTCGATGCTCCGTCGCATGGTCGAGGAGATGGTCGGCGACCGTGATGCTTCGCTTACCGTAAATGAGGAATGGCTCAAGGGCGCGCCCGCGTTCTACGGCGTTAACGATCTCTCCCCTGCGACCATCAAGCGCCTCTGCACCGCGATTGCCGAGGCCGAGTGTGCGAACGCTCTCCGCGCGATCCCCGCTGTTGACTACGACTCACGCCTGGGCTATGAGCCGAGCATGGAGTATATGTGCGACCGTGAGCATCTTCTCTTTAAGGTCGATTGCACGCACAAGGCGCTTTCGGAGCTTACCGAGCTTTGCGATGGGCTGGCGAAGTGAGGAGACCTCGCCTCTGCGTGGAGCGGAAGGGCCTAGCCATCGCCGGTATAACGGAAAGAAGTGCGTATGAAAAGGTGTATCATTATCGGATGCCCGGGATCGGGGAAGACCACCTTCGCGGAGAAGCTGAAGGCGGCGATGAAGGAGCTCAACATGAAGGCTCTGCAGCTCGGCCGCAATTACAAGGCCTAAGAAAAAACGAAAAACCAAAGGAGGTCCCCGGGACCTCCTGTGGTTTTTTCTACATAAATATTGCAATAATAATACATTTGTATTGACAAACGCCGGCGGCGGTGCTACAATGGAGGCGTCACACAAATCGAATATTTCCCGTCGCGAGAATGTGTTTTTCAGGTAAAAACGCATCCTCCTTTTCTACATTCTCAGCGATGTGGCCAAGATTTGTGTGACAACGATCTCGGAGTCTTGCGTTTTTCGTGCGACTCCGGATGGAGTCGCACTTTTTCTTTTTATATCTATTTGACCCTAAGAAGGAGACAAAGTTATGACGAGAACGAGAAAAAGCGTACTGATCACGGCGATCCTGCTCGCCGTCCTTTTGACGGTGGGGGCCGCCCTTTGGCTGTACCTTGACCGCCGTGAGGGAGTTCTCGAGGAGTGGCAGAACGAGGCCCTCATTGAGCTTGAGGAGCGCGAGGGCGACTACGATGAGCATACCATCGTTCTTGCCGACACCTCGCATTCCGAGGCTGAGCGCCTGGCGAAGAAGCTGGGGGCCACGCTCCGCATCACCGAGGACGGCAGCTTCGCAACCCTGACGCTGACCGACGGCCGCACCATCCGCGACGTGTATGCCGACGATGCGAACCGTAAGCATCTGCCCGAGCTCAGCGCCGACTATAAGGCGCGGATCTCCGACCGCTACGGCGAATCGACCGAGGACGGCACCCGCCTTCCTACGCGGCCGACCGTAGGGACGCTTACCGAGCTTGGCGCGCACCTCGACTATCTGAACATGGCCGCCGTGTGGAACAAAACGACGGGCAGCGGCATCACGGTCGCGGTGATCGACACGGGTATCGACACCGATCACCCCGAGTTTTCGGGGCGGATCAGCGAATATTCCTATAACGCCACCGAGGATAAGATCGTCAAGGACTATCTGACCGAGGAGGGAACGCCCGATTGGTCGCTCGTTGAGGATGAGCAGGGGCACGGCACCTCGGTTGCCGGTGCACTTGCCGCCGCCAGTAATGCGAAGGGGGTCGTCGGCGTGGCACCCTCGGTGACCATCCTCGTCATTAAGGCCGAGTGTGACGCGGCGGGCAACTTCGCCCGCACCTCCGACCTTGTGTTCGGCCTTTATTACGCCATCGAGCGCGATGCCTCGGTCGTCAATATGTCCTTTGGCATCATGTCCCCGATGAACCCCTTTGCCGCGGCGACCCACCTGGCTGTCGACAGCGATATTGTGTGCGTGGCGGCCGCCGGTAACGATGCGACGGCCTCGCTCACCTATCCTGCCGCCGATCCGAACGTCATTGGTGTCGGCGCGCTTGAGAGCGACAGCTGGGAGCTTTCCGGCTACTCGAACTATGGCGATAACGTGGATGTTCTCGCTCCCGGCACCGTCTACACCACCGCGGTGGGGGGCGGCTACCATGTGTCGAACGGTACCTCCCTGGCCGCACCGCAGGTGGCGGGGGCTATGGCCCTTTTGGCGGCGACGGATAAGTACATCACCTATGCCGAGGCGACCGCTATCCTCTACGCCTCCTCCTACGACCTCGGCGACCTTGGCCGTGATTGGGATCACGGCTTTGGCGCGATCGACGTTTCGGCCCTTGTGATTGGCGAGCGCGGTACCGTCACCTACGATATGATGACCGACGAGCTCGAGGACGAGGAGGGCCTTTTCGTCCGTAACCACGCCCTGCAGGAGCTGCTCGAGCCCGAGCGCCTGTACGCCGTGTTCGACGGGTGGTATTACGACCCGTACTATACGCGCGAGTACGTGTATTATGAGGATGCCTTTATCACCGACACGACCCTCTACGCGAAGTGGGTGGGCGAGGACGACGGCATCCCCTACACCTATGTCGAGCTTGACGACGGCACGATCGAGATCCGCTCGTACACCGGCCGCCGCCGCTACATCGTTATCCCCGAGCAGATCGACGGTAAGCCCGTCACCTCGATCGGCGATTTTGCCTTTGATGGGGAAGACGGCCTCCGCGAGGTCGCCCTGCCCTCGGGCCTCCGCCATATCGGCCGGTATGCCTTCCGCAATTGTAAGAATCTCGTAAAACTCGAGATCCCCGCAGGGGTCACCGAGCTTGAGGAGGGCGCGCTCTATAACGCCGTCCGCCTTACGCAGCTGGCCTTCCTCGGTGAGCCCTCGCTCACTACGGTCGGCGCCTTTGCCTTTGCCTACTGCTCGTCGCTCGAACGGCTTGAGCTCCCGAGGACCGTGACCCGTGTGGAGGGCTCGTCCTTCCTCGGGATGACCGCCCTTACAAGGATCGGTGTGGCCCCCGGGAATACGACCTACCTCTCGTCGGGCGGCGTCCTCTTTAATAAGACCGGCTCGACCCTTATCGCCTACCCTGCCGGCCGCACGGAGAGCTATACCGTGCCTAGCACGGTGCGTACCGTTGGCGATTACGCCTTTGCCTTCACGCATGCGGCGACGGTGGGACTCGAAAAGGTCACAAAGATCGGGGCGTATGCCTTCCAAAGCTCGCGCCTCACCTCCGTCAGCATCCCCGACAGTGTGACGTCTCTTGGTAAAGCTTCCTTTGCATCGAGCGCCTCGCTTGCCGAGGTGACCCTCGGTGCCGGCCTTACCTCGATCCCCGCAGAGGCCTTCTCGCTCTGCTCGTCTCTTGCAAGCCTCGAGATCCCCGTGGGGATTACCACCATCGGCGACAGGGCCTTCTTTGCCTCGGCGCTTACCGAGATCGACTTTGCCGAGGGCAGCCGCCTGCGCACGGTGGGCGGCTCTGCCTTCGCCGCGACCCGCCTGGTAGCGGTCGACCTGCCCGCCTCTCTCGTTTCGATCGGCGAGGGTGCCTTTGCCACGAACCTTTCGCTCACCGCGGTCACCTTCGGGGAGGGAAGTGCACTCCGCACGGTCGGTGCCTCGGCCTTTGCCTTTACCCCGTCCCTTACGGTGATCGCTCTCCCCGAGGGGTTAGAGTCCCTCGGCGACCTCGCCTTCCGTGACAGCGGCCTTGTCGGCGAGGTGACCCTGCCGGCCTCGCTCTCCTATCTCGGTGCCGGCGCCTTCGCCGCGATGGAGATCCCCTCGCGTGTGACGGCCATCACCGTGGCCGACGGAAACCTTCATTATAATAGCATCGACGGCGTCGTGTATACCGAGGACGGCACCCGCCTTGTCGCCTACCCGGCCGGCAACACGCGCACATCCTACACCGTGCTGACGACGGCGACCGAGCTCGGTGAATTTGCCCTGTGCGGCGCGGCGAAGCTCTCGTCGCTCTCCCTGCCGACCGGCCTTACCTCGATCGCCAACTATGCGATCGCGTACTGCGGTGCCCTCCGTAGCATCGCCCTGCCCGATGCCCTCACCCATCTCGGCCGTTACGGCTTCTTCGGGGATATGGCGCTCTCGTCCGTCTCCTTCGGGACGGGGGCGCGCCTTGCGCGCATCGGCTATGCCGCCTTCGCCTACTGCGGCATCACCGGTCTGACCGTCCCTGCGAACGTATCGACGGTAGCGCAGGGCGCCTTCCTTGGCTGCTCGAAGCTCACATCCCTGACCTTTGCTGCCGGCAGTAAGCTCGACGCTATCTCTGCCTATATGCTGGACGGCTGTACCGCCCTCCGTTCTATCACCTTCAAGAGCGGCTCGCAGCTCTCGCGCATTGCGGCGCACGGCCTTGAGGGGCTGACGGCGCTCACGTCGATCGACTTCGGGGATGCCCCCTTGACCGAGATCGACAACTTCGCCTTCCGCTTCTGCAAGAAGCTGACCTCCTTCACGGTGCCCGAGGGTGTCACCTCGGTCGGGCGCTACGCCTTCTATGAATGCGAGGCGCTTTCCGATGTCCGCCTGCCTCTGAGCCTTGAGCACATCGGCTCCTTCGCCTTCCTCGGCACCGAGGCCGACCTCTACTTTGCCGCCGAGACCCTGCCGCTCTTCTGCGACACCGACTGGGATCACGGCACCCGCGGCTACTACCTCGGTGTCACCGACGTTGTGACCGACGGCGATTGGACATACGCTACCCTGGCAAGCGGCGGCGTGGCCCTCCTTGAATACACCGGTAGCGCCACCGTGCTTGACCTTGCCACCCTCGGCTTTGGCGACGTTAAAACGCTGGGCGGCAGTCTCTTTGCCTACGCCCCCGTGACACACGTCACCCTGCCCAAGACTCTGGTGACCATCGGGCGCGAGGCCTTCTACCATTCCGCGCTCGAGGCGGTCGAGATCCCGGCCTCGGTCGAGGTGATCGGTGCCGGCGCCTTTGCCGATACTCCCCTTGCCTCGCTTAGTTTTGCCGAGGACGCTACCCTGCGCGTCATTGAGCCCTCGGCCTTTGAGGAGACCCCCGCCCTCGGCGCCGTCCGTCTGCCCGCCTCGCTTGAGGTGCTCGGCCGCGCCGCCTTCCGTAAGAGTGGGATCCCCGCTGTCACCTTCGCCGAGGGCATTGCCCTGAGTGAGATCGCCGATGAGGCCTTTGCCGAGTCGGGCCTGACCTCGGTTTCGATCCCTCCGTCGGTCACGAGGATCGGGGACGGTGCCTTCCGCCTTGCCGCCTCGCTGAGGACGCTTGCCTATGGAGACGGCGAGCTGTGGCTCGGTGCCAACGCCTTCTACCGCTCGGGGCTCGAAAGCCTCTATATCGGGCCGAACGTCACGGTCATCGGCGAGCTGGCCTTTGCCGGCCTTGAGAGCCTCACGACGGTCTCGGTCAGCCCCGAGAACCCCTATTATACCGCCAAGGGCGGCCTGCTTCTCACCAAGGACGAAAAGCACCTTGTGATGGTCCCTGCCGGCCGTACCGGCACCCTGACCCTGCCCGCCTCGGTCGAGGCGCTCGGCTTTGGCGCCCTTGAGCTGACGGCGCTTGACGCGGTCATCTTCCCCGAGGGGATGAACCTCCTCTCGATCGGCTACCGCGCCTTCTTCGGTGCCAAGAATCTGACCGAGATCACCCTGCCCGCGAGCCTCGTCTCGGTCGATTACTACGCCTTTGCGTACGCCGAGGCGCTCGAGCGCGTCACCTTCCGCGAGGGCTCGGCCCTCAAGGGGGTCTATGAGGGCGCCTTCTACGGCTGCCGCTCGCTTGCCGACATCACCCTGCCCGATACCGTCATCGAGATCTCGGACTTCGCCTTCTACGGCTGTGCGGCGCTGGATGCACTCCCGATCGGCGAGGGCAACGGCCTCCGTACGATTGCCTCGTATGCCTTTGCCTACACCGGCATCAAGGGCGACTTCACCCTGCCGGCGACGGTCATCGACCTCGGTGACTACGCCCTCCTCGGCACAAAGCTGACCGCCTTCACCCTGCCCGGTGACAGCGCCAAGGAGTTCCTTTTCGGCATCGGTGCCCTTGCCGAAACGCCGCTCGAGTCGCTGACGCTGCCCTTTATCGGTGCCTCGTACGGTGACGATGAGCTTGGCTTCCTCGGCTACCTCTTTGGCGCCGGCGCCTACGAGGCAGGGCCCACCTACGTGCCCGAGACCCTTAAAACCGTCACCCTGATTGAGGGCGCCACCGCGATCCCGCCCTACGCCTTCTATAATCTCGCGTCGCTCGAGGCGGTCAACCTCCCCGCGACCGTGGATACCCTCTATCCTTGCGCTTTCTATGGCACGACTGCACGCTATACCTTGAGCCCTGCTGTCACCTTGCGGGATGCGAAGGGGAATATTGCCAAGAGCGCATATTCCTCCTATTTCGGTAAGGGCATTGTCGGGCATCTGGCGCTGGCCGATACCGTGACCTCGATTGGCTATTATGCGTTCTCGGGTTGCACGAGTCTTATGTCGATTACAATTCCCGAGGGCGTGACATCAATTGGCTACATGGCGTTCCAGGGTTGCAAGAGCCTTACGGAGGTCCATATTACCGATATTGTTGCTTGGTGCAATGTATCTTTTAGTGACGATTACACTTCCAATCCTCTGTATTACGCCGATACGCTATATGTAAACGATGAGCTTGTTACAAATCTTGTGATTCCCGAGGGCGTAACCTCCATCCCCACCTATGCGTTTAGCTGCGAAAACATAACCTCGGTCACTATTCCCGCAAGCGTGACCTCGATTGGCGCGTATGCGTTCGATGGTTGCACGAGCCTTGCATCGGTGACCTTTGCCGAGGGCGCGCAGCTGACCTCGATTGGCGAGCGTGCGTTCTCGGGTT
>JAZSGE010000038.1:0-6843 GCA_045532575.1 Eubacteriales bacterium
TACTTGCGCTTTGCGCAATAGGTTCTCTCCATGCAGGGAAGTCAAAAAAGAGGACACCCACACGGGGTGCGATAGGATGTTCGCGCTGAGCGCGAATATACCTGCGCTTGGTATGCGAACCTACTTGCGCTTTGCGCAATAGGTTCTCTCCATGCAGGGAAGTCAAAAAAGAGGACACCCAACAGGGTACGATAGGATGTTCGCGCTGAGCGCGAATATACCTGCGCTTGCCGACGCCTCGCAAGCGGGCGGACGCTCTGCGCTTGGTATGCGAACCTACTTGCGCTGTGCGCAATAGGTTCTCTCCATGCAGGGAAGTGAAAAAAAAGGGCACCCAACAGGGTGTCCTCTTTTTTGGCCTACCCGATAGGATTCGAACCTACGACCTCAAGAGTCGGAGTCTTGCGCGCTATCCAGCTGTGCCACGGGTAGATGTGCTTGAATGCTCTGCTATTATAACACAACTTTTTAAAAAAGTAAACTCTTTTTCCTATTTTTTTGCTTCTGTTTTTATAAAAACCTCTTGCACCGCGCGCTCCCGTGTGTTATAATACAGAATATCTATTAAATAAGAGGTAACCCCATGGCAATTCGCGTTGGTATCTATGGCTACGGCAATCTCGGCCGTGGTGTTGAGGCAGCTCTTTCCGCCTCGCCCGATATGGAGGCCGTCGGCGTTTTCACGCGCCGCGATCCCGCCGCACTTACAACGGTGACGGGGCTCCCCGTCTTCTCGGCGGAGGCCGCGCTCTCCATGAAGGAGGCGATCGACGTGATGATCCTCTGCGGCGGCAGCCGCACCGATCTTCCCGTGCAGACCCCGGCGCTTGCCGCGCATTTCAACGTGGTCGACAGCTTTGATACCCACGCTAGGATCCCCGAGCATCTGGCCGCCGTGGATGCCGCCGCAAGGCCGAACGGTAAGACCGCGATCATCTCGGTCGGCTGGGATCCCGGCCTCTTCTCCCTCGCCCGTCTTTACGGCGGCGCCATCCTGCCGGAGGGGCAGGACTACACCTTCTGGGGGCGTGGAGTCAGCCAGGGACACTCGGATGCCATCCGCCGCGTGGCGGGGGTAAAGGATGCAAGGCAGTACACCGTCCCGGTTGAAAGCGCCCTTGCGGCAGTCCGCCGCGGTGAAGCCCCCACCCTCACGGCACGCGAGAAGCACACAAGAGAGTGCTATGTGGTAGCCGAGGAGGGAGCCGATCTTGCGCGCATTGAGCACGAGATCAAAACGATGCCCGATTACTTTGCCGAATACGATACCGAGGTGCACTTCATCTCCGAGGACGAGCTTAGGGAAAAGCACATGGGCATCCCCCATGGCGGCTGTGTCATCCGCACGGGGAAGACTGGGGTCACCGCGAAAAACTCCCACGTGATCGAATACAGCCTGAAGCTCGATTCCAACCCCGAGTTCACGTCGTCGGTCCTCGTGGCCTATGCAAGGGCGGCCTACCGCCTGAATGCCGAGGGCGCTGTCGGCGCTAAGACCGTGCTCGATGTTCCGCCGGTCCTCCTTTCGCCGATCGACCGTGCGGCGCTGGTCTCGGCCCTGCTTTAAGTCACAGCTACCGTAATAAAAAACACTTATATAAGCGGCCGCATCAGGCCGCGAAGGAGAGAATCATGGAGATCAAACTGACAAGAAACGAAAATCCCGCCCCCCTGACCCCCGAGGAAAAGCTCGGCTTTGGCCGTGTCTTCACCGACCATATGCTCCTTTGGGATTGGGATTCCGAGAAGGGCTGGCACGATGCCCGCATCGTTCCCTTCGGCAACCTTTCCCTGCATCCGGCATCCACCGTCCTGCATTACGGCGCCGAGATCTTTGAGGGGCTGAAGGCCTACCGCCGCGCCGATGGCGGCATCCAGCTCTTCCGTCCGACCGAGAACATCCGCCGTCTGAACAACTCGGCCGAGCGTATGTGCCTGCCGCAGCTTGACGAGGCCGATCTTCTCGAGGCTCTGACCACCTTCGTCCGTCTTGAGGAGCGCTGGGTCCCGAAGAGCTTCGGCACCTCGCTCTACCTCCGCCCCTTCCTCTTCGGCAATGACGAGCACCTCGGCGTTCATGCCGTGCACCGTGCGACCTTCGTGCTGATCGCCTCTCCCTCGGGCAGCTACTACGCCGAGGGCATCAACCCCGTCGGTATCATGATCGAGTCGGATGACGTCCGCGCGGTGCGCGGCGGTACCGGCTACGCGAAGTGCGGCGGTAACTATGCCGCCTCGACCCGCGCCGGCGAGCGCGCCGCCAAGAAGGGCTACTCGCAGGTCCTCTGGCTTGACGGTGTCGAGCGCAAGTACATCGAGGAGGTCGGTGCGATGAACGTGATGTTCCGCATCGGCGACGAGATTGTGACGCCCGCCCTCTCGGGCTCGATCCTCCCCGGTATTACGAGAAAGAGCTGCATCGAGGTCCTCCGTGCCGAGGGCTACACCGTGAACGAGCGCCTTCTCTCCATCGATGAGCTGATCGCCGCCCTTGAGGATGGCTCGCTCAAGGAGGCCTGGGGCTGCGGCACCGCCGCCGTCGTCTCGCCCATCGGTCGCTTCGCCTACGGCGACCGTGTCTATACCGTCGGTGACGGCGGCATCGGCGAGATCACGCAGAAGCTCTACGATATGCTCACCGGCATCCAGTGGGGTACCCGTCCCGATCCCCACGGCTGGGTGCTTCCTCTCTGATCCGCCTTTCGATCCCCGCTTCCTTCACGGAGACGGGGATTTTTATTGCCTCAAGATGGACATTCTTCGCCCGGTAAGGAATTTTTTCCACATTTCGGGGGTTTTTCTTGCAATCGAAACGCGCTTATGCTACAATGAAAAAACCAAAGGAGGTAATGGCTATGGAGAACTTTATTCATCACGAATCAAGGATACCGCATCGCGGCGATTACGATATTATCGTTGCGGGTGGCGGCGTTGCCGGCGTTGCGGC
Organism: Eubacteriales bacterium; assembly: GCA_045532575.1. GTDB lineage: Bacteria > Bacillota > Clostridia > Oscillospirales > CAG-272 > UBA1740. The sequence continues at coordinate 2,948 of JAZSGE010000038.1, forward strand.
GGCGGTGGCGGCGGCCCGTATGGGGAAGCGCACGCTCCTTATCGAAAAGACGGTCTCGCTCGGTGGGCTTGCTACCATAGGCCTTATCAATTATTTCGTGCCCCTGTGCAACGGGCGCGGCACGCAGATCATCCGCGGCATGGCCGAGGAATTCCTGCGTCTTTCGATCCGCCACGGCTTCGATACGCTGCCTGCCGAATGGCGGGAGGGCGAGCCCGGACAGGGGAAGACCAAGGTGCGCTATATCACGCGCTACTCGGTCCCCGTTTTTGTCCTTGAGCTGACGCGTCTCATCCGTGCCGAGGGGGTCGATCTCCTCTTTGATACCGTTGTCTCCGAGCCCATCGTGGAGGAGGGGCGCATCCTCGGCGTTATCACCGACAGCAAAAGCGGGCGCGAGTATTACACGGCCAAGCAGTTCATTGATGCGACGGGTGATGCCGATCTTTTGTTCCGTGCCGGCGTTCCTACGGTCGAGGGAGGAAACTACGATACCTACTTTATCTACGGAACGACAACCGAACTTTGCAAAACAGCAGCAGAGAAGGGGCACCTCCAAAGGATGTACAAGGAGTATTTCGGCGGCTCCGCCAACCTTCACGGCGGCGGCCATCCCGAGGGGAAGCCGCTCTGGCGCGGCACCGACAACCGTGATATCACCCGCTATTTTGTCGAGAATCACGAGGTCGTGCTCGATCGCATCGAGGGGGATGACCGCATGACGCGCGACCTCTTCCTGATGCCCACCATGCCGCAGTTCCGTACCACGCGTCACCTCCTTGGCGACCACATCTTCCGTGCCGAGGATGCCTACCGCCATTTTGACGATTCGATCGGTGCGATCTCGGACTTTGAGCGCCGCGATTTTCTCTATGAGGTCCCGTACCGTGCGATCACCAAGCGCGGCTTCCCGAATGTGTACGCGGTTGGCCGTATCGCCTCGGCGGAGGGCTTTGGGTGGGATGTCCTGCGCGTGATCCCTCCGGCGATCCTTACGGGGCAGGCGGCGGGCGTTGCCGCCTCGCTTGTCATTGACGAGGGGGTCGCCGCCTCGGATGTGGATATGGCTGCCCTGCAGAGCACTCTTGCCGGGCAGGATGTCATCATCCATTTTGACGATGCCCTCATTCCCCGTGACGGTGCCGACGGGGAGACATGCGATATCGGCCATATTTGACTCCTCTCACCCCGATTTTTAACCTCCGAAAAAAACAAAAAAATTTACAATTGCTATTGCTTTTTCAAAATTCCTATGTTATACTATACATAGAATTATGACGAAGCGACGGTTTTCGGTCGTTTCCCTCGTCAGCGATGTGAAATATACCGTTGCGAGTCGGCGGATATTAATATTATTCCTAAGGAGAATTCTCTCATGAAAGCATTCGGCAATCTCATTTGGTTCCTGATCACCGGCTTTGTCACCGCCCTCGCGTGGTTCGTCCTCGGCATTGCTTGGTGCGTTACCCTCATCGGTATCCCCTTCGGCATCCAGGCCTTCAAGTTTGCGCGCCTGTCGCTCCTGCCCTTCGGCAAGGTCGTTGTCACGGATTTTGACAGACATCCCTTTATGAACATCCTCTGGAACCTCTTCGGCGGTATCCTGATGGTTCTTCTTTTCGGTGTGCTCGGCATTGTCTGGTGCGTTACCATCATCGGTATCCCCTTCGGCAAGCAGTGCTTCAAGCTCGCCAAGCTCGCCTTCGCTCCCTTCGGCGCGATGGTCGACTGAGTTACAAAACACAAAGGACAGACGCTCTCTGTCCTTTTGTTTTTTGCAAGCCCATGCTGCCGTCGGAGTAGGGCTTGTGCCGTTTTTAGGATATCATACCGCGTGCGGTAGGTATTAATATATTCTTTTTAAGGAGACACTCTTATGAAATTCATCGGTAACCTTCTCTGGTTCATCTTCACCGGTCTTGCCACGTCGCTGATGTGGTTCTTCCTCGGCCTTGGCTGGTGCATCACCATCGTGGGCATCCCCTTCGGTCTGCAGGCCTTCAAGTTCGCTAAGCTTTCGCTCTTCCCCTTCGGCAAGGTCGTTACCTCCCACTTCGGCAAGCACGCCATCCTGAACATCGTGTGGTTCATCCTCGGCGGCTTTGTCCTCGCCCTGACCTTCTTCTTTGTCGGTCTTATCTGGTGCATCACCATCATCGGTATCCCCTTCGGCAAGCAGTGCCTCAAGATGGCAAAGCTTGCGATCTCGCCCTTCGGCGCGACGGTGGCCTGATTTTTACACAAAAAAGGGTAGCGGCAGCTACCCTTTTTTTGTGCCCCCTTTTCGGGATATCCCCTTGATTTTAGGAAGGGATAGTGCTACAATAATGATGTTGCTTTGAAAGGAGAAAGCCGCCGTGCCAAAAATCGAAAAACGCGATGTTCTACGCGTCTTTCGTGCGACGCTCCTTGGGGGAGTCGCCGTGGCGGTGCTTCATATCCTGTGGAGCAGTACCCTCCTGTCTATTATTGGCGGTACGGTGATCTATATGCTCCTGATCAATTTTGCTTTCTGAGAAAGAGGTCGTCTTATGTTTATGCTTGGTACGATCGTCAATGCTGCCGCGATTGCGGTGTTTGGCCTCCTCGGCTCGTTGCTGAAGAAGGGGATACCCGAGCGCATTGCGAAAACCGTGATTTCCGGTATCGCGCTTTGCGTTATTTTTATCGGTATTACGGGCGCGATCGACGGATTTGCCGATTTCACCGCAGGGAATGCGCTCTTCCGCGACTATGGGATGCTGTTTGTCATCCTGTCGTTAGCTCTTGGCGGCCTTATCGGCGAGCTGATCGACATTGATCGCTGGCTCAATCGCCTCGGTGCCTGGGTGGAGAAAAGGCTGACGCGCGGCAAGGCCACGAGCGCCGACGGTCACTCCTCGATCGCCGTCGGCTTCGTCAACTGCACCATCCTCTTTTGCGTGGGCTCGATGGCGATCCTCGGCGCGATCGAGGATACCGGTAAAGGCACCCCCGACATTCTCTTTTCAAAGTCGGTGCTGGACGCTATCTCGGCGCTGATCATGGCGACGACCATGGGCATCGGCTGTGCGCTGTCGGCGATCCCGGTCTTCCTCTATCAGGGCTTCTTCTCGGTTCTTGCCCTCCTCTTCTTAACAGGAATGCCCGCACCGGTCATGGGGGCGCTTTCCGCGGCCGGCTCGCTTGTCATTATCGCCATCGGCACGAATATGCTGGGGATCACCAAGATCAAAACCGCCAATTTCATCCCGGCCGTGTTCCTCCCTCTTTTGACCGTCTTCTTCCTATAACAAAAAATGCCCGTAAGGGCATTTTTTTACTACATTCTGCGCGTTTTTCTTTTAAAGCAACGTTTTCTTTACATCCGAACACTGACCTCGCCGGCGCGAAGGTAGCGCTTGCCCGAGGCGGTGCAGAGACGGAGGGCACCGTCCTCCTCGATGGCTTCGGCAATGCCCTCAAGCGTTTCTTCGCCTACGGTAGCGGTAACGCGCCGTCCAAGGACGACCGAGCGGCGGCGGTACTCCTCCAGGAAGGAGGAGTCGAGCAGGGAAGGGAGGCGATGGAAAAAGCGGTCAAGGATGGCGGCGGCGAGGCGGTCGGCCTCGGGCGGCGCGGCGCTATCTCCGATGGCGGCGGCAATGCCCGCAAGGGAGGGGGGGAGTGCACCGCCAAGAAGATTGATGCCGATGCCGACAACGGCGAAGGCAAGATGACCGTCGGGGGTGAATTCCCCCTCGGTCAGGATGCCGGCGATCTTCAGGTCGCCGATGCGGAGGTCGTTGACCCTTTTGATCCCCACGCCGACGTGGGCGTTGGCCTCAATGGCCTCGGCCGCCACGACGGCGGCATAGGGGGTCAGGAGGGCGGCGCGGTCGGCCGCAAGCTCACGGCGGAGCAGGAGGCTCATATAC
>JAZSGE010000112.1:0-20535 GCA_045532575.1 Eubacteriales bacterium
CTGCTTGCCTTCCCTGGTGGGTGAGCGAGGAAAAAAGCCACGGTGTGGCTTTTTATCGAAGCGAAGTCCTCGACGCAAGGCGTTGAAGGCGCAATCTATGATTGCAACGCACAACAACTATGCGGCAGGACAGGGCAAAAAGGTGGCGCCGTAGGCGACGGATGAGTCGTACTGTGCGCATTGTCAGAAACCTTCTCATCCGTTTTCCCTCCGCGAGTGTGAAAATTGCGCGCAGCTCCCTCCCGGAGGGAGCCTTCCCCTCGCCGTAAGCAAAAAAACACCCGATCTGCAAGCAACAGATCGGGTGTTTTCCTATTATTTGTAAAGAGGACCGTACGTCTGGCAGGCGCGGTAGTCCTGACCCTCCTTATCCATGCCGAAGGCATTCCAGGCGGAGGGGCGGAAGATATCGTCCTCGGGGACGTTGTGCATGCAGACCGGGATGCGGAGCATCGAGCACATGGTGATGAGGTCGGCGCCGATGTGGCCGTAGGAGATGGCGCCGTGGTTGGCACCCCAATTGTTCATCACGTCATACGCGGTCTTGAAGGGCGAGCCCTCCTTGCCGTCACAGCGAGGGGCGAACCAGGTGCAGGGCCAGGTCGGGTTGGTTCTCTCCATAAGGGCATCCGAGACGTCATCGGGCAGATGCACCGTCCAGCCCTCGGCGATCTGGAGCACAGGCCCAAGACCCTTGACAAGGTTCATACGGATCATGGTGACGGGCATCTCCGCACGGGTCGTGAAGTGGCTCGAGAAGCCGCCGCCGCGGAAGTTATCGAAGCCGGCCTCGCACCAGACGGTGGCCGCCGTCATCTTCTCGATATCCTCGTTTGTGACCTCCCACCATTTCTTCATCACGGCATTGCCGTTCTCGTCGCGGCACTCGCCCGACGCATCGAGGCAGGCGGCGCCCGAGTTCAGAAGGTGGATGATACCGCCGTTCGCCTTGCCCTCACCCTCGAGGTCATAGCCGGTCACGCGCTTGACCGCCTCGGGCGACCAATAGGTGCGGACGTCGGCAAAGATCTGCGCGCGGTGGGTGAGCAGACGCATGAAGAGCATCGACATGCCATTGAGAACGTCGTTCTCGGTGGCCAGCGTGTAGGGTTCGCGCGCGCCCTCGAAGTCGAAGGACGAGCTGAGCAGCGCCTCGGGATAGTCGCAGTTCGGCCAATGGTCGGTCCACTGGCGCTGTCCCTGGAAGCCGCCGACGATGGCGTTGTGACCGAGCTTCTCCTCGGGGAAGCGGTCGCTGATCTTATCGTTGCCTGCCATCAGATCCTTGATGATCAGGTACATCTTGACGGTGAACTCCCACTGCTTTTCCTTTTCCTCGGGAGTGAATTTGATGCGGTACTCTTCACCCATGAAGTCGACCGACTCGGGGTTATCGTCACGCCCCTCCTTGCAGTGTGCCTTGGTCCAGGCCAGCGCCTTTTCGTAGGCCTCGTGATCGTAGATGCCCTCCTCCATGCGGCGCAGGATCTCGACCTCATCGACCGACTCGATGCGCATACCGAAGTAGGACTCCATGAAGTCCTGATCCATGATCGAGCCGGCAATGCCCATGCACTGCGAGCCGATCTGCAGGTAGGACTTGCCGCGCATCGTGGCAACGGCGACGGCGCAACGGCCAAAGCGGAGGAGCTTCTCCTTAACGTCCTCGGGGATCTCGTTCACCTGGTCAACGTCCTGCACCTCGTGGCCGTAAATGCCGAAGGCGGGCAGGCCCTTCTGCGCGTGGCCGGCGAGGACGGCGGCGAGGTAGACGGCGCCGGGGCGCTCGGTACCGTTGAAGCCCCAGACACCCTTGATGGTGTTCGGGTCCATATCCATCGTCTCCGAGCCGTAGCACCAGCAGGGAGTGACCGAGAGCGTGATGTCAACGCCCTCCTTCTTGAACTTATTGGCACAGGCGGGGGCCTCGGGCACGCGGCCGATGCTGGAATCGGCGATCACGACCTTGACGGGCTCGCCGTTTGAATAATAGAGATTCTCCTCAAAGAGCTTCTTGGCCGCCTTGGCGAGTGCCATCGTCTGATTCTCAAGGCTCGCGCGGAGCATCATCGGGCCGCAGCGGCCGTCAATGCAGGGGCGGATGCCGATGACGGGATAATCACCGACGTATCTGTTTTTTGCCATGATCTGTTCCTCCTAGAATAGTGAAAATTTACTTTATATTGTAACTTTATGCTTTAATTATACCCTATCGAGCGCGTGCTGTCAACAAAAACTCATTGCCGCGAGAAAAAAGAAAACCGCCCGGGGGGGCGGATTTCTTTTCGCGCACAGGGCACCCTTGCGTTAGGAGCGCAGATCCTCGTAAAAAGCGACCATCGCCGCCTCGCGGTAGGGGGCGACCCAGAGCGTGCCGAGGCCGCACACGCAGGAGCCGAGGAGCGACCAGAGGAACATCACAAGATCCATACAGAAGGCGCGCCACTTATGGCCGCGCATCAGGCGCGCGCTCTCGGCGAGGCATTCGTTCACAGGGAGGTCGGGGCGGTCGGCCGCGACGTAGAAGGCGAGGCGGTAGGAATACGACTTGATGACCCCGGGGACGATGAGGAGGAGCGACCAGAGGAAGATGAAGACACCGCGGAGCAGATAGAGCAGGGTCGTGTGGACGAACTGCCCGTTCATAAAGCCCTGGGTGATGTCCATAATGTCAAACTTCTCCTTGCCGCGCGCCCGTGCCATGAACATATAGGAGAGCGAGAAGGTGAGCGGACCGACGACGAGGATGCCGATGACGAAGGAGGTGGCCATGCTGATCAGCATCGAGATGATGAAGCAAACGAGAAGGCCAAAGAGCCAGGTCTCGGCAAAAATATTGCCGCCAAGGGCCGCGCGCGCCCTTGCGCGGATCTCACTGTTGTTGTGCATACAGATCCTTTCTGCCCCGGGGGGCATTGCGGTGTTCCCCTTCATTATAGCGCACACCGAGGAAAAAAGCAAGGAATAGTTTTCGCCGCCCCGACACATACTTCAGAAAAAACGAGGAGGCCTTCATGAACAAAGACCAATACCGCGCCCTCGCCGACCGCCGCGCCGGGCGCTCTCCCGTCCTATCCAACTGCCTGGCGGCGTTCCTTGTCGGCGGCTCGATCTGCCTCTTTGGTGAGGCGCTCTCGTCCCTTTACCTCGTCCTCGGCGCCGACGAGCGGACGGCGGGGACGCTCGTCACCGTCACGCTCATCTTCCTTGCGGCGCTCCTGACCGGCATCGGTGTGTTCGATACCGTGGCCCGTGTCGCGGGGGCGGGGACGCTCGTCCCCGTGACCGGCTTTGCCAACGCCGTTGTCTCCCCGGCACTCGATGCCTCGCTCGAGGGGCGGGTGCTCGGGATCGGCGCCAAGATCTTCACCGTGGCAGGGCCCGTGCTCCTCTACGCCATCCTGAGCGGCGCCGTGTACGGGGTCATTCTGTGGCTCTTCGGGGGTGCCGCATGACGCGCCTCCTGACCCTCCCCCCGGCGTATCTCTGTGCCTCGAGCGCCGTCGGCGGTTATGAGGAAAGGCGCGGCCCCTACGGCGAGGCCTTCGATTTCTGCTCCGAGGACGACCGCTTCGGCATGACCTCCTTTGAGCTTGCCGAGGGCGAGATGGCGCGCATGGCTCTCTCCTTCGCGCTCGGGAAGGCCGCCGTCGCCCCCGCCGACCTCGACCTCCTCCTCGCCGGTGACCTCCAGAACCAATGCGTGGCCTCCTCGCAGGGGCTGTCCTCGCTCGGGGCGCCCTTCCTCGGTCTTTTCGGCGCCTGCTCTACGATGGTCGAGGGGCTGGGCGTGGCCGCCCTTGCCCTCGCGGCCTCACCGGCCCTCGGGCACGTCGGGGTCGTGACCTCCTCGCACAACGCCGCCGCCGAGCGGCAGTTCCGCACCCCCCTCGAGTACGGCGCTCAGCGCACCCCGACCGCCCAATGGACGGCCACCGCCGCCGGGGCGGCCATCCTCGGCCCCGGGGGGAGCGCAGCCATCGAGGCCTTCCTCCCCGGGCGCATCGTGGATGCCGGCATCACCGATGCCGCCAACATGGGCGCCGCGATGGCGCCCGCCGCCGCCGACACCCTCCTCGCCTACTTCCGTGAGACGGGGGAGACCCCCGAGGACTTCGATCTCATTCTGACGGGCGACCTCGGCCGCGAGGGGAGCGTGCTCCTCCGCACCCTCCTTTCGGAGCAGCTCCCGACCCTCTCTGCGGTGCATAAGGACGGGGGCTGCCTCCTCTACGACGGGGAGAAGGATATCCACGGCGGCGCCTCGGGCTGTGGCTGTATCGCCTCGCTCCTTGCGGGGGTCTTTTTGCCGCGCATCGCCCGCCGCGAGATACGGCGGATGCTGGCCGTCGGCACCGGGGCGCTCATGAACCCCGGCAGTCTCCAGCAGGGCGGGAGCATTGCGGGTGTTGCGCATCTTGTCCGCATTACGGAGGTATAAAATGCAAAGTTTTCTTTCCTATCTTGTCGCTTTTGCCGTGGGAGGTGGCATTTGCGTGATCGCGCAGCTCCTCCTCGACCTGACGCGCCTGACCCCGGCGCGCATCCTGGTGATCTACGTGGTGGCAGGGGTCGCCCTCGGGGCGGTGGGGCTCTATGAGCCGATCCGCGACTTTGCGGGGGCAGGGGTCACGGTGCCCCTCCTTGGCTTTGGCGGCAACGTTGCCCTCGGCATCCGCGAGGCGGTCGCCGAGGAGGGCCTGCTCGGCGCCCTGACGGGCGGCCTCCGCGCGGCGGCAGGCGGCACCGCCGCCGCGATCGTCTTCGGGTATTTGGCGGCATTGGTGTTTCGCGGCAAGCCCAAGCGGCTGTAACCTCGAGGGCTAAAACGGCGATACGCTTCGGGTACGAACGCAACCACGGTCGCCGTACGTTATGTACGGCTTCCCGGCGTCCGTCCCCAAACCTTCTCATCCGTTTCTCCACTGCGAGGGACCTCGCAGGCATAAACGGCGATACGCTCTGTAAGCAGCGCGAGCATGTGCTCCTTGCTCCCCGAGGACGGACTATAGTCCGAGTGACCGCAAAAGGTGAGCTTCACACAACCACCCCCATTATGAATGTATACATCCATAGTATACCATCCCGCGAATGCAATTTCAAGCCTATAGGGAAGTATACATTCTTAAAATTCGCACCCACCTGTGGTAGCATCAAGGAAAGTATACATTCGTAACGGGGGTTTGTATGACGGTCAATGACGCGGTGGCAAAGCGCGTGGCAGAGTTGCTTCGGGAGCGCGGAATGTCGCAATACCGCCTTGAGCAAAGCTCGGGTATCGAGCACGGGCATATGCAATGGATCATGAGTGGGAAGAGCAAGACGGTCACGCTGACCACTGTGATGATGCTTGCCCGCGGATTTGAGATGAGCCTGACCGATTTCTTGAGCGACGAGGTCTTCCGCCTCGCCGCGCTTGATCTCGATCTCTGATAGAAAAAGGAACAGACCTTGGCGGTCTGTTCCTTTTTTATTACCTATCTTACAGCATCATGTCCACGGGGAACATGATCTTCAGCTGATTGACGCGGCTGCGGTAGGCGGCCTCGCGCTTATCGGCGATGAGCTTCTGCCGGATCGAGTCGCGCGCCTCGGCAAAGGAGACGGGCTTCGGCTCGTTCTTGGCGTTGACGCGGATGATGTGATAGCCGAACTGGGTCTTGACGGGCTCGGAGATGACGCCGATCTCAAGCGCGAAGGCGGCCTCCTCGAACTCGGGGACCATCTGGCCGCGGCCGAACTCACCGAGGTTACCGCCCGCCTCCTTGGAGGGGCAGGAGGAATGCTCCTTCGCCGCCTCCTCGAAGGTCTTGCCGGCGGTGATCTCGGCGGCGACCGCCTTGGCGGTCTCCTCATCCTCAACGAGGATGTGCGAGGCGTTCACCGTCTCGCCCTGGGTGAAATTATCCTTATTCTCGTCATAGAAGGCGCGGATCTCCTCCTCCTTGACGTCGGCCTTTGCGATGGCCTTGCGGATGGCGTACTCGGTCAGGAGCGACTCCTTGGCGCGCTTCAGCTGAGCCTGGAACTCGGCCTCGGCCTCAAGGAGGTTCTTCTGAGCATCGAGCAGGAAGAGCTTCTGGTTGACGAGCTCCTCAACGAGGGCGCGCTGTCCCTCGGGGCTCTGGTACTGGGCGCCGCGCGGGCCGAGGGCCTGCAGCATCGCGGCGAGGTCGGCCTCGGTCACGACCTGCGTGCCGACTTTGGCAAGGATCTTTTCGTTCATAGTGATCTCCTTTTTCAGATACGGCGGACCGACAGGGTCACGCTCTCATCGCCGATCTTCCACTCGCGGCCACCGTCCTCGGCGGCAGGGAGGAAGTCATCGGTCAGGGTGGCACCGCCGATCTCGGCGGCATACTTCGTAAGGACGGCAAGGATCGCCTCGCTCCCCGAGGCACCGAGCGCGATATGGTCGGTCACCTGGAAGTCGCTGTCCTTACGCATCGTCTGGATCTTGCTGATGAGCTCGCGTACAAGCCCCTCCTCGATCAGGGCCTCCGAGAGGCGGACGTCAAGCACGACGGTCACACCGCGCTCGGCCACCGACTCAAAGCCCTCGGCCTTGACCATGTCGATGAGCAGATCCTCCTCGGTGAGGCGGATCTCTTCGCCCGCGTTTTGGAGGACGAGCGCGCCCTCGGCCTTCAGGGTATCGTAGGCGGCGTTGCCGTCAAGGGCGGCGAGCGCCGACTTGATGAAGCCAAGATGCTTGCCGTACTTCGGCCCGACGGTGCGGAGCTGAGGACGGAAGGTGTAGGTCGTGAAATCGCGTACCGAATCGGTGAAGACGATCTCCTTGACGTTCAATTCGTCACGGATGATCTCAAGGTACTGCTCACCGAGCGCCTCCTTGCCCGCAACGAACATCGTCGCAAGCGGCTGGCGGTTCTTCACCGCGGCCCCGGCGCGCGCCGCGCGCCCAAGCGTCACGATCGAGAGGACAGCATCCATCTCCTTTTCGAGGGCTTCGTCAACAAAACTTGTCACAACCTCGGGGAAGTCGCAGAGGTGCACGCTCTCGGGTGCCGAGGCATCCTGCGTCGTCACAAGGTTGCGGTAGATGTCCTCCGCGAGGAAGGGCAGCATCGGGGCGGCGATCTTCGCGAGGGTGACGAGCGCGGTATAGAGCGTCATGTAGGCGGCGACCTTGTCGGCCTCCATGCCCTTCGCCCAGAAGCGCTCGCGCGAGCGGCGGACGTACCAGTTCGAGAGGTCGTTCACAAACTCCTGGAGCGCGCGTGCGGTCTCGGGGATCTCGTAATTCCCAAGGCGGCGATCGACCTCGCCGACCGTCGTATAGAGGCGAGAGAGGATCCAGCGATCCATCGCGGTGAGGGTGCAGTCCTCGAGGCGGTAGCGCGTGGCATCGAAGCCGTCAATGTTCGCATAGAGGACGTAGAAGGCGTAGGTGTTCCAGAGCGTGCCCATCATCTTGTTGCGGCCCTCGAGCACGGCCCCCTCGTGGTACTTGTTCGGGAGCCAGGGGGCGCTGTTCGAGTAGAAGTACCAGCGGATGGCGTCGGCACCGTACTTGGAGAGCTCCTCCATCGGGTCGGCGGCGTTGCCCTTCGACTTCGACATCTTCTGCCCGTCCTTATCGAGGACGTGGCCGAGCACGATGACGTTCTTGTAGGGCGCCTTATTGAAGATGAGGGTCGAGATCGCCATCAGGGAATAGAACCAGCCACGGGTCTGGTCGATGGCCTCGCTGATGAAGTCGGCAGGGAAGTTCTGCTCGAAGATCTCCTTGTTCTCAAAGGGGTAATGCCACTGGGCAAAGGGCATGGCGCCCGAGTCAAACCAGCAGTCAATGACCTCGGGGGTGCGGTGCATCTCCTTGCCGCACCTCGGGCAGTCGATCACCACCTCGTCAATGAAGGGGCGGTGGAGCTCAACGTCCGGGGGGCAGTTCCTCGAGAGCGAGCAAAGCTCCTCGCGCGAGCCGACCGACGTGAGGTGGCCGCACTCACAGGTCCAGATGTTGAGGGGGGTGCCCCAATAGCGGTTGCGCGAAAGGCCCCAGTCCTGCACGTTCTTCAGCCAGTCGCCAAAGCGCCCCTCGCCAATGGTCTCGGGGATCCAGTTGACCGTCTTATTGTTGCGGATGAGATCCTCGCGCACCTCGCTCATCTTGATGAACCAGGTGTCCTGCGCGTAGTAGATGAGGGGGGTGCTGCAGCGCCAGCAGAAGGGGTACTCATGCTCGAACCTCGGCGCCGAGAAGAGAAGACCGCGCGCATCGAGATCGGTAAGGATCACGGGGTCGGCATCCTTGACGAATTTCCCCTCGGCCGGGGCGCCGGGCTTCATGTTACCCTTCGCATCCACAAGCTGGATGAAGGGCAGGTCATAGCGGCGGCCAACGCGCGAGTCGTCATCACCGAAGGCGGGCGCGATATGGACGATGCCGGTACCGTCCGACATCGAAACGTAGGTATCCGACAGCACGTAGTGCGCGCGCTTGCCCTGCGCCTTGGCGATGTCATCAGCACAGGCGTACAGGGGCTCATAGCCCTTGCCGACGAGCGCTTCACCCACCATCTCCTCGAGGATCTCGTAGGCGGGGGCACCGTCCTTGGCGAGCGGGCCGAGCACCGTGTCGAGCAGGGGCTTGGCCATGTAGTAGGTATAGCCGTCAGCCGCCTTGACGCGGCAGTAGGTATCGGTGGGGCTCACGCAGAGCGCGGTGTTCGAGGGCAGGGTCCAGGGCGTTGTCGTCCAGGCGAGGAAGTAGGCATCCTCGTCGGTCGCGCGGAAGCGCACAACAGCCGAGCGCTCCTTGACCGTCTTATACCCCTGCGCCACCTCGTGCGAGGAGAGGGGAGTGCCGCAGCGCGGGCAGTAGGGCACGCACTTGAAGCCCTTGTAGAGCAGGCCGCGGTCAAAGATCTTCTTGAGCGCCCACCACTCCGACTCGATGTAGTCGTCGTGATAGGTGACGTAGGGGTCGTCCATATCGGCCCAGAAGCCGACAATGCCCGAGAACTCCTCCCACATGCCCTTGTACTTCCACACGCTCTCCTTGCATTCACCGATGAAGGGGGCCATGCCGTACTGCTCGATCTGCTCCTTGCCGTCAAGGCCGAGCTTCTTCTCGACCTCGAGCTCGACAGGCAGACCGTGGGTATCCCAGCCCGCCTTGCGGAGGATGTGGGCACCCTTCATCGCGCGATAGCGCGGGATCATATCCTTGATGACGCGCGTTAAGACGTGGCCGATGTGCGGCTTGCCGTTCGCGGTCGGGGGGCCGTCATAGAAGGTGTAGTTTTCCCCTTCTTTTCTGCCCTCAATGCTTTTCTTAAAGATGTCGTGCTCACGCCAGAAGGCGAGCACCTCGCGTTCGCGGTCAACGAAGCTTACGTTCGTCGGCACCTTGTTGTACATGGAAGACCTCCTTCAAGCGCCACGGGCGCTTTTACTTTCACAATTTATTATTATATACCATATAAATTCTAATTGCAAGCCCCCCTCAAGATTTTCTTCCGAAAATGCCGTCCATGCCATACGGGAGCAAGGAAGCAAGACGAGGGGCGCCCTTTTCCCCCTTGCGCGCGGGATAAGTTTGTGATATAATGGAGCTACGTAAGCAAAAGAAGAACTTACTAAAGGAGAATCGCTATGAAACTGCGCCGCCTTTTACTGCTCCTTCTCCTCCTCTGCCTCCTCCTCCCCTGCACGCTCACCTCGTGCGGGAAGGCCAAGGCCGTGGAATTCAAGGACCTCGAAAGCTACAGGATTGTCTACGCGACGAGGATCGGCACCGAGCCCTTCCGCGCCATCCGCGCGATGATGGACAAGATCGAGGACGTTGCGGGCGTTACGCTCGATTACGGCGAGGACTTTGTCAAGACCGGGACGGACGTCCCGACCGACACCCTCGAGATCCTGATCGGTAACACCAACCGCGAGGAGAGCCAAAGCTACAACCTCGGCATCAACGACTTCGGCATTTGGTACGAGAACGACCGCCTCGTCATCCGCGGCGGCTCGGACGAGGCCCTGATCCGCGGCATTCAGTATTTCACCGAGGAATACATCACCGAGGAGGGCGTGATGCGCCCCCGCCGCCGGATGCTCTCGCAGGAGGAGTACCCCTACGGCAAGACCACGCTCAACGGGGTCGATATCTACGACTACACCATCGTCCGCGACACCAAGAGCGAGGCGATCGCCACCATCCTGCGCGATAAGATCGCCGAAAAGACGGGCGCCTATCTCAAGATCGTCGGCCAGCGCGCCGAGGTGACAAACGGCTACGAGATCCTCGTCGGTAAGTTCTATTCCGAGGAGCGCAAGTCGCCCGAGGTCGCCGAGGGCAAGTGGACCATCGCGACGGTGGGCACACGCGTCTATATGACGGGCGACGGCGATGACGGTGCCTACGATGCCATCCTCGCCTTCTTTGAGGATATCGCGGGCTCGGGCCGCAAGCTGAAGCTCAAGTACGAGACCCCGAAGACGGGGGACGTCAACCCCATCGTCCTCTTCTCGCTCAATCTGCCCAAGGACCTGCCCTCGCTCGAGAACAAGGTCGGTCTTACGATGAGCACGCAGACCGTCATGCAGCGCTTCTTGGCGACAAGGGCCGAGCTCCCCACCGAGGTCTCGACCGTCGAGAGGGTCCTGCTTGACAACTACCCCGCCTCGAAGCTGAATCAGCTCTTCGTCGCCCCGAACGGGCGTGACGATGCCGCCGGCACCAAGGAGGCCCCCTTAGCTACCCTTGGCGAGGCGGTCGCACGGATGGAGGACCGCGCCGGCGGTGTCATCTACATGATGGGCGGCACCTATTACACCGACAAGGCGATCGAGCTCAAGCGCGAGCACAGCGGCCTGCGCCTGTCTCCTCTCTTCATCAAGGCGTGGGAGGACGAGGAGGTCATCCTCTCGGCTAACCAGGGTCTCTCGACCGACGAGACCCTCTGGAGCACCCTCTCTCCGACCGCCAATGCCGACGTCTATGAGCGCTTCCCGGCCGAGGCGCGCGACCATATCATCTACACCACCCTGGCGGCCCAGGGCATGACGGCCGCCGATTTTGCCGAGATCGACACGAAGAAGGGCGCCCCGCGCCTCTTTGTGGACGGCGAGCAGTACACGCTCGCCCGCTTCCCGAACAGCAACGAGCCCCTCGACCTCCTCTATTTCACGCAGGTCTACAACACGGGCACCGTCACCTCGCGTGACGGCTCGAACCTCTATTGGGATTGGATCAAGACGGCCAACCAGTGGGGCTATGACCCGACGGCCAACGTCGGCTGGGAGATCCGCGTCCCCGACGGTCCTCTCGGCGAGGAGATCCTCTCCTGGGTCAATACGGGCGATATCTGGTACTACGGCTCCGTCTTTGAGGGCTGGGAGTTCGCCTACTATAACCTCGCCCTCACGGCTGCCGCCGACATCGCGGGCGGCGGCCAGGAATGGTCGCACCCCTCGCCGAGCGATCCCTCGGTCCCCCTGCTCGGCAAGCTGAAGAGCGACGGCGGCTACTCCCTGAAATCGATGACCTACAATACCTACGGCGCCAAGAATTCGGGCAACTCGCCCGCCGGCCGCAACACCTTCTACCTCTTCAACGCCGTCGAGGCGCTCGACGTCCCCGGCGAGTGGTTCCTCGACCGCGACACCGGCATCCTCTACCTCTACCCCACCGAGGGCTTCCATGAGGCGAGGATGGAGCTTACGGGCACCGAGGTCTACAACCTCCTGTCGCTGACGGCGGTCGAGAACGTCGTCATCGACGGCATCACGGTGGACGGCGCGACCAACAGCGGCATCTACATCTCGAACGCGCGCAAGGTCGTCGTGCAGGACGTCACGGTGCGCAATGTGCGCGCCTCGTGCGTGACGCTTGCGAACGATACCACCGATACGGCCATCATCCATTCGGATTTCTCGGCCTCGTCGAGCGCCATGATCAACCTCTCGCTCTCCTCGGCGATGCGGCGGCTGGCGCCGACAAACGTCATCGTGCAGAACTGCCTCTTCCATGACGCCCTCCCCACCGTCCAGACGGCGGTCTCGGTCGGCGGCTGTCGGACGGTCGTCTCGCACAACTACTTCCACAACACCACCGTGAATACGGGGAGCGCCGCCGAGTGCATCATTGAATACAACCGCTTTGAGGGCGGCAGTGCCGACGTTGTGGACGGCGGTATGGTCTACATGGGCGGCTCGACCTCGCGCGGCAACCATGTCCGCTACAATGTCTTCCATATGTTCCGCGCGACCCACAACGCCGTCTATAACGACGGTATGGGCTCGGGCAACTACACCTACGGCAACATCATCTCGACCCTCGGCTCGGAGTCGAACCTGAACAAGGGCTGGTACTCCTCGACCGGTGTCGGTAACGTCTGCTACGGTAACATCATGGTGCTCCGTAACCCGATGCAGGTCGCCGCGGCCGGCTCGGCAGGGGGCGATGAGGGTGACGTTGTCCACACGGGCGCCAATGACCAGATCAACCAGTCGGCCCTCTTCTACTACTACTTCGGCGACAGCTACAGCAAGGGCGGTGACGCCGCTCGCTGTTCGCTCGTCGATATGAAGGGCAATCCCATCACGGATGCCTACGGCAGACAGCTCGTGGCCAGCCAGTCGCTCGCCGGACACTGGTGGGTCGGCAATAAGACCAAGGAGGTCGAGCTCTATCTCAAGACCGCCTCGACGAGTGAGTGGGCCAAGCGCGACCCGGCCTACATCAACCATCTCATCGGTACCCAGCTGATCCTCGATGCCTATACCGAAACGCCGGAGGCCGACCGCTACCATCCGCGCTACTTCTACGCTCCCTGGACGCTCTCGGGTAAGACCTACACGGCGACCGTGCCGGCCTTCACCCAGATCCTGATCCCCGAGTATCAGTATAAGAACGCCGTCGGCGAGCTCGTGACCGTCTCGAAGGAGATCCGCGAGGCCGATGCCGAGGGCAAGATCACCCTGACGTACGAGGAGATCGCGGCAATGGAGCGCTTCCGCCGTCAGCCCTCGATCTCGGTGATCCGGGATAACGTCATCCTCGGCGGCCGCGCCACGATGAGCGGCGGTCTGTATACCACCGAGGCCGACGTTTCGCGTATCATCACAAACAGTGCCGTCGGCTACCTCGGCTACATCGACACGACCGCCGTCGATAACAACTACTTCCACTACGTCTACGACGATGTGATGGAGAATGCCGAGGCCCACGATTACGTGCTGAAGGAAAGTGCCCTCCCGGGCATCGAGGCGGCCCTCTCCGATGACGGCTACGCCTTTGTGTCCGGTCTGAACGATTGGCGCTGCGGCTTCACCTATTCGTACGATTATTCCAAGTGGAGATAATGGCATAGCGCAAAGCAAGAAAAGAGAGAACACATCGGTTGCCGATGTGTTCTCTCTTTTCGCATAGCGAAAACCACGCACAAGGAGCGTGGTTCAAAAAAGGCTATTGCCGGTGATAAAAAGCAAACGAAATGTAGAAGGAGAATGTTCTTGTGCCAAAGGCTCCCTCCGGGAGGGAGCTGGCGCCGTAGGCGACTGAGGGAGATTGCGCGACAAAGAAGCAAGCACAAATCCAAAATCACGCAGGCTCCTTCCACCGCTATCGCGGTCCCCCTTCCTCCCGGAGGAAGGCTTGGTTTTAGTCCCGCTCGAGCGGGTTTGCGTAATAGATGCATGGCTGGCAGGCCAATCTAAAGCGCACGTGACGCGCTGCCAGTAGTATTAGGGCTATGCCCGAAAATAAAAAACCACCCGGGGGTGGATTTTTATTGCGTTCCTTTGCACCGTCAAGAAGGGGGGGTGCACTTGCCGGCAGCTACAGGACCTCCGGTATCACGCTATACAGCTCCCTGCTTTTTGCCGTATCCCTCAAAAATACCAAAGATCGCGCGCGGATCCTCGGCAAGAACCTCCTCAAAGCGGATAAGGTACTCTCGGGGGGAGGCGCCTACGGAGGCGGCAATGACCGATAAGAGCTCGAAAAGAAGGGGGTCGCGTAGCATCTCGCGCCCTTGGGGGGAGAGATGCACGGTGTCGGCATTCATGCTTCCTCGTCCTCCTTTCTTTTTCTCAAAACAACGGCATTGTTTTCCACCGTGATTTCAACATCATCGTCGGCCTGCAGATGAAGCGTCCTCCGTATGTCCTTGGGAATAACGATGCGACCCAGGACATCCACCCTGCGCAAAAGTTTAAATTCCATGATGTGCTCCTTTCTTTGTCTACTTTTTGCTTGAAATTCAAACTGTATGCTTATTTTATCATAGGGCTTCTGTCGAAACCGCTCGAAGTGTGACGGCAGAGAAAAAAGAAGAACCTAAAATTTAGGCTCTTCTTACTCAAGATATTCAATGTACGTGTCGATCAGCGCCTCGAGCGCCACACGTTGCCTTGGCGACAACCGTTCCAGCTTGTGGCCAAGCTGCTTGTCCCCATACAGATTGCGCGTTGATACGGTATCGCGCACAAGATAATCTGCCGATACGTCCAGGACCTCCACCAAGCGGATAAACAGCGACATACTCGGCATTTTCAATCCGCGCTCAATCTCGCTGATGTATGCCAGGGATACATCCAATTTCTCGGAAAGCTGTTCCTGCGTCAGAGCCAGCCTTTTTCTCGCTTCGCGGAGTCTGTCGCCCATCGTAAGCTTGTCCACCTGCCGACCTCCCGTGCTGTTAGTCAAAAATTCATACTAATATTATAAACCTCGGCAAAAGAATTTAGAACGGGCTAAAAGAACGAATTTCAAACACACAGATTAGGTTTACGCCCTTTTTCCAAGAAAGCCGTCTCGCCCCGGCAGAAACGGTGCCCCCTCTCCCTCCTTCCCGCCCGCCTTCGATTGTAAACAAAATGTGAACACTAAAGGGGCGCGGTTGCTTTTTCCTTTCGGATACGCTATACTTTGGTTGCGGAAGGAATGCCATTCCCCGTAGGGGAATTCCACGGAATGCCGAAAAGCGGCATGCCTTCCCCAAAAACCAACACAAAAGCAAACAAAACTCAACAAGGAGAGAACTATGATCGCCTTTGACAAAACCGATGCCGTTCTCGCGAATATCGTTGCCGCCTTTGAAAAGCGCCTCCGCGCTCCGATGGATCTGACCGTAGCGATCGACCCCACCCTCGGGAAATTCACGGGACGGTGGGAGAAGGGCTGTGCGACGGCGGGCTCGTACGGACAGCTGTACGATATCCTCGGGCGCCTGCTCCGCAACCCCTCGCTCGCCGAGGGGGAATACACCTCGAAAAAAGAGATCTGCGGGATGTACTTCGCGACCCACTTTAACAACTACCCCGACGCCGCGCCCCTTCCCGAGCTTTTCGAGTACATGGAGGATCTCGCCTTCTGGGGCATGAACGCCTTCAACCTCTGGTTCGATATGCACCTCTTCCGCAACACCGCCGAGGGGCGTGAGAAGATAGAGCGTCTCACAGCGATGCTCGGCCACGCCAAAAAGATGGGCATTCCGACCGTTCTGACCACGCTTTCGAACGAGGCGTGGAACGATAGCGAGCCCTCGCTCCGTGCCGATTGGACGCCGGGGCACGATGGCTACGTCCATCCCCTCAATGACCACTTCCACCTCGAGATCTGCCCCTCGAAGCCGGGCGGCATGGAGCTGATTAAGCGCTACCGCCGCGAGATGCTCGAGGCCTTTTGCGACACCTCGCCCGACTACGTTCTGATCGGCGCTTACGATGAGGGCGGCTGCACCTGCACGGCCTGTGCCCCCTGGGGCGGCAACGGCCACCTGTGCGTTGTGCGCGAGCTGATCCCTCTCTATAAGGAATTCTTCCCGAACGCGAAGTTCATCCTGTCGGCGTGGCAGTACGGCACCTACAACAAGAAGACCGTCGAATTCGATATGCTGGCCGATGCCCTCAAGAACGACCCCGCCTTCCGCGAGGTCGACTATGTGGTCTCCGAGCCGCAGTATGCGAGCTACGCCTATCGCGACGATGTCGATATGGGGCGTCCGCTCCTCACCTTCCCCGAGATCAGCATGTACAGGATGAGCCCGTGGGGCGGCTATGGTGCGAACCCCCTGCCGAAGCTTCTCGACCGTCTTTGGAGCACCTACGGCGGCCATCCGAGGCTTGCGGGCACTCTGCCGTACTCCGAGGGCATCTACGAGGATATCAACAAGGTCATCCTTCTGCGCGCCTACCGCGACGGGCAGACCTCGCACGATACCATCCGCGAATACCTCGCCTACGAATTCGGCCTTGCGGGCGAGCTTCTTGAGCGCACCGCCCTCGCCGTCGAGGCGATGGAGGAAACGCACGAGCGTGTCTTCGACCGTGAGACGCACACCGCCCTCATCAAGTATCCCGAAAGGATCGACGAGATCGAGGCCGCCATGGCCGCGGCCGACGCCGCCCTCACCGACGCCGCGCGGAAGAGCACGCGCTGGCAGCTGCTCCGCCTGCGCTCGCGCGTTGACGTGGCCCTCCGCAACGCGGGCTTTGTCCGCAACGCCGAGGTGCGCGCCATCTATGACGAGATCACGGCGCTTTGCCATCTTGAAAACACGAATTCCAAGCATCAGCGCCCCGATATCGACGACGTCTCGGTCTTCTTCCAAAAGCCGAACGACGATCTGCTTGACGCCACCCCCGCCGAGGGGAGGCCCTCGGTGTGATACCAAAGCCCCTTCCTCGGAGGGGGCTTTTCTCTCTCTGTAAGAGAGAGGGGGAATGTTAACAAACCGTGAACAAGATCGCCAAGGGGTTGACGGGGCAGGCGAATTGCTTTATAGTGGAATTGAGGGATTATCCCTATAAAATAAGGAAGAACAGGAGAGAAACGATGAAAAAGACGTCTTCCCCGAACCTGTATGAATTGAACCTTCCCGAGGGCTTTTCCGACCTGCGCGGCAGAGTGCCGCTGACGATGTCGGCCGAGGCCTTTGAGGCGCGCTTCCGTCTGACGCGTGACGAGCTGCCGACCGAGGTCACCGTCCTTCCGCCCTTTGATACCGCCGCCTACGCCGCGCGCGCTGCGGCCGAGGTCTTCGTCTCGCCGGAGGGAGACGATACCGCCGCCGGCACCGAGCGAGCCCCCGTAGCAACGCTCGCCGAGGCACTCTCGCGTACCGCCGGCAAGGGCGGCGCCGCCATCACCCTCGGTGACGGCACCTACTCGCTGACCGAGGCGGCGACCCTGACGGCCGCGCACAGCGGCACCGTCGATGCCCCCTTCATTCTCCGTGCCGCCCCCGGCGCGCATCCCGTCCTCACGGCCAACAAGAGCTTCTCGAGTGACCGCGCGCATTGGCGCGTGGCCGACCCCGCGACCGATCCCGTCGCCGCGCGTCTTCCGAAGGAGGCGCAGGGCAAGGTGCTCTCGACCACCATTGCCGAGCAGGGCCTCTCGGCCGCCGATATGGCCGAGATCACAGCAGGGGCCGGCGGCGGCGCCCCCCGTCTCTTCGTCGGCGGCGAGGAATACATCCTCGCGCGCTACCCCAACCGCTCGGCCACCATCCACGAGCTCCTCTATTTCACAAAGCCCTACGATTCGGGCACGGTCAAGGCGCGTGACGGCTCCGACCTCTATTGGACCTGGGCCGAGCGTGCCGACCGAGACTTTGGCGGTGACCGCCTCCACAACATCGGCTGGCAGTTCCGGCTTCTGAATGGCAAGGACAACTGTGAGAATGCCTCCGGCAGTATCCGCCGTGACCCGACCGCCGAAGAGCGCGCGGAGTTCCTCCTGTCATGGGTCAACACCGGCAATATCTGGTACTACGGCTCGGTCTTTGAGGGCTGGGAGTTCGGCTACTATAACCTCGCCCTTACCACCGAGGGCAAGGAGTTTGCCCACTACGCCGAGGGCGACACCGAGAAAAAGACCCCCCTGCTCGGCGCCTTTGTGCCCGATGAGGAGGGCCCCTACACCTATGAGGGACAGCGTGGCTACTTCTCCTTAAAGTCGGTCGAGCACAGCATCTACGGCTGTAAGCATTCGGGCAACTCGCCCGCCGGCCGCAACACCTTCTACCTCTTCAACGCCATCGAGGCGCTCGATGAGCCGGGCGAATGGTTCTACGATAAGGAGACCGGCGTCCTCTACGTCTACCCGAAGAACGGCGAAGGCTTCTTCGGCTCGAAGATCGGCTATTCGGGCAAGGCCGAGTACGCCCCCATCACCGCCGAGGGGCTGGAGTACGCCATCATCGACGGCATCGAGGTCGACGGCTCGAACGCCGACGGCGTCCTCCTGAAGGAATGCCGCAACGTCATCCTCCAGCACGTGACGGTGAAGAACACCAAGCAGCGCTCGGTCGCCCTCCTTGACTGCTTCCGCTCGGCCGTCCTCTATTCCGATTTCTCGGCGGCCTACACGCATATGCTCGGCCTTGAGGGGAGAACGCAGGTCAAGAACCTCGTCCCGACCGACAACCTTGTGCAGAACTGCTTCTTCCACGATGCCAAGCCCACGCGCCAGCTCGCCATCTCCTGCAACGATTGCCGCGCCGTCATCTCGCACAACTACTTCCGCAACACCTGCGTGAACGCCTCGGCCGCCGGCGAGTGCATCTTTGAATACAACCGCTTTGAGGGCGGCAGCGCCGACGTCGTGGACGGCGGCATGTACTACGCCAGCGGCACGCATTGCCGCGGCAACCACATCCGCTACAACCTCTTCCATATGTTCAATGAGACGCACAACGCCGTCTATAACGACACGATGAACGCCGGCAACTACGCCTACTACAACATCGTCTCGACCCTGAATTCAAGGTGCAACCATCATAAGGGCTGGTATTCCTCGACCGGGATGGGCAATATCTGCTTCGGCAATATTATGGTCCTTCGCGATCCGTGGGAGGTTGCCCGTGCCAAGTCGGTCGCCGGTGACGAGGACGAGAAGCCGGTCGTCGGCGTTGGCGACTGCATCAACCAGTCGGCCCTCTTCTACTATTACTTCGGAAAGGAGCACGCCGCCGTCACCAATCGCCGCTATCAGTTTGTGGTCGAGGGGAGGGAGGAGCTGTACCCCGTCGATTACGGCGATGTCCCTGCCGACTTCTATGCCTCCCAGTCGCTTGCCGGCCATTGGTGGGAGGGCATGAAGGCGGGCGAGCTCCGCATCTACCTCGAGGAGGGTGACGTCGCCGCCCGTGAGAGGCGCGACCCGGCCTACGTCAACCACCTCTACGGCACGCGCCTTGTCCTTGATGCTCTCGACCATTCCGACTACCGCATCAAGTATTTCTACGCTCCCGCCCGGTGGACGGGCAAGACCTACACGTCGTCCGCCGCCCCGGCAGGCACCGAGCTTCTCATTCCCGAATACACCTACCTTGCCGAGGATTACACCCCCGTGACGGTTCCTTCGCACACCGTTACCGTGCCCGAAAGCGGAGAAGTCACCCTCGCCTATGAGGAGATCGCCGCGATGGAGCGCCTCCGCCGCGCGCCCGCCTTCTGCGTGATCAAGAACAACATTCTTCTCGGCGGCACGCCCCTCTTGGACGAGGAGCGCAAAAACCGCATCGGTGACGTCGATTACGCCGCCATGATCAATGACGGCCCTGCCAAGGAGGGCTACCTCTCGGGCGAGGAATGGTGCTACCGCCGTGCCCTCGGCTACGTCCCGACCTCGGACGAGCAGTACAACTTCCTCCGTTACGAGTATGAAAAGGTGATGAAGGATCCCCGCAATTACGACTATACCCTCCTCCCTGAGGTCCGCGCCGAGATCGCCGCGACCCTCGATCCTCGGGAGGCCGAGGCCGTCCTTGCCCTCGATCAGACGAAGACCGGCCCGACGTATGGGTTTGATTATGAGGCCCTCGGCCCCGTCCAGAGAAGATGACCGCCCCGCAATTCGGAAAAGCAAAAAGGAGCACATTACGTGCTCCTTTTTTCTTGCTGCGCACGGCATCTTTCGATACAAATGCTGTTTTTAGTTATGAGGTATGAGGCTCGCTTTTGCTCGCCGTTATGAGTTTGCTCCGCAAACGTTATGATAGGATCGCCTTGTACCTTCAAGCTGTGCCGAAGGCACATCATACCTTGGCGTAGCCAATCATAACTCTAAACTCGCCGCAGGCGATCATAACTGCGTAGTGTCCTTAAGGGCACTACGCTAAACCGACAGACTTTTTATTTACTTACAGCTTTTCGGGGTATGCTCCCGCTTTGTGCATCTTGAGGAGCTCGCCCGCAACGAACGCTTTGTCCTCTTTATACGTAACTCCGAACCATACGGAGTCCGTTGAAAGCACGCTGATCTCGAGGCTACCGTTCTTGATAAACTTATCTACCATTGTGGGAAGTGCGTATTCAGCCTTTATGTTACCCTCGGGGATCTCGGAGAGAAATCTCTCAAACTCAGCTGCCGCATCGTCAAAAATGCCGGGCAAAAATCCCCACATATTCATAGAAACAAGGGCATCGGGATCAAGTGTGCCCGAATCCGCATCAGAGATAACTCCACTCTCATCAACGGTTATGCTGTAGGTCTCCTTGACGTTTGCAAGCATTCCGCGCTCGTCCTTGGTGCAAACGCCGCGCGTAACCGCGCCGTTC
>JAZSGE010000084.1:0-21909 GCA_045532575.1 Eubacteriales bacterium
CCGCCGACCGCAGATACAAAGATTCGAGGCATCGTGCCTCCCCCTTTCCGAAAGAATAGGAGCATCGCTCCGGAATTTGCAAAGACAAGGCAAGTATAGCATCTTTTCCCGAAAAAAGCAAGAGCCCCCGCGTGGGTTTGCGGCTTTTGCACAGAAGACACAGCGGCGCCTTTGCTCCGTGCCGGGCGACGAGGGAGATTCCTCTTCATATAATTTTCAAAATCATATTGATATTTATAATGTATTATGTTATAATTTTGCTAGCATATGCCGATTTCAAGCCGTCAAAGAGGTACGCAGCATGAAGAAACTCGAAAGAAAAGTTTATCTCGCCTCCCCCACCATGCATGGGGAAGAGCTCCTGTATATGCAAAGGGCCTATGAGACCAACTGGATGTCTACCGTTGGCGAAAACATCAACGAGGTGGAGCGCCTGACGGCCGAGCGCATCGGCTGTCGGTATGCGGTGGCGCTCTCCTCCGGCACGGCGGCCCTGCATCTGGCGGTCAAGCTGGCGGGAGTCCGTCGCGGTGAGCCTGTTTTTACCTCGGATATGACCTTTGCCGCCACCGTCAACCCCGTGCTCTATGAGGGAGGGACGCCCGTCTTCATTGATACCGAGTACGAGACCTGGAACATGGATCCCGAGGCGCTCGAGCGCGCCTTTGCGCTTCATCCCGAGGCACGGCTTGTGGTGATGGCCAACCTGTACGGTACACCGGCGAAGATGGATGAGATCATGGAGGTCTGTCGCCGCCATGGCGCCACTCTGATCGAGGATGCGGCCGAGTCGCTCGGCGCGACCTATAAGGGGCGCGAGACCGGCACCTTTGGCGCCTATAACATCATTTCTTTCAATGGGAACAAGATCATCACAGGCTCGTCGGGCGGCATGCTCCTGACCGACGATGAGGCGGCCGCCAACCGCGCACGCAAGTGGTCGACTCAAAGCCGTGAGGCGGCGCCCTGGTACCAGCATGAGGAGGTCGGCTACAACTACCGCATGAGCAATGTCATTGCGGGCGTTGTCCGCGGTCAGCTCCCGTACCTTGACGCGCATATCGAGAGAAAGCGCGAGATCTATCGCCGCTACCGCGAGGCCTTTGCCTCGCTCCCCGTCAGCATGAACCCGTACGACGAGGCTACGATGGTGCCGAACTTTTGGCTCTCCTGCCTTCTCATTGATCGGGATGCCATGTGCCGCCAGGTGAGGAGCGACAGCGAGGCTCTCTTCCTCCCCGAGCACGGCAGGTCCTGCCCTACCGAGATCCTCGAGGCGCTGGCCGCCATCGGGGCCGAGGGCCGCCCGATCTGGAAGCCGATGCATATGCAGCCCCTCTTCCGTATGCATTCCTTCATCACGCGAGAGGGGAGCGCGCGGGGCACAACAAATGCGTACATAGCGGGCGGCGTTTCCGATGCCTCCTCGGATATCTTCCACCGTGGCCTCTGCCTGCCCTCGGACATTAAGATGACAAACGTCGAGCAGGATATCATTATCGAGACCGTCAAGGAGTGCTTCTCGTGAGCGCCGTCATCGAGGCACTCCTCGCCACATGGTGGGGGCACGCCCTTCTCACGCTCCTGGCACTCGCCCTTTGGGTACTGCTTTCGGCGCTTCTGTACCGCCCCTTCTTCAAGCGGTTTTACGACATCACGCTTTCGGGACTGGCCATTCTTGTCCTCTCGCCGATCCTGCTTCTTCTCACCGTTCTCGGTGCGATCAAGATGAAGGGGAACCCCTTCTTCACACAGCCGCGCCCCGGGAAGGGCGAGCGCATCTTCCGCCTTGTCAAGTTCCGCAGTATGACGATGGAGCGCGATGCGGACGGTAACCTTTTGCCGGACGATGTCCGCCTCACCCGCTACGGACGTCTCCTGCGTTCGACCTCGCTTGACGAGCTCCCCGAGCTTTTTAACATTTTCATAGGGCAGATGTCGATCGTCGGTCCGCGCCCTCAGCTCGTCCGCGATATGGTCTTTATGACCGAGCAGCAGCGTGACCGCCACCGTGTCCGCCCGGGGCTTACCGGCCTTGCGCAGGTCAGCGGCAGAAACAATATCACTTGGGAAGAGAAGTTCGAGTGGGATCTCCGCTACATAGAAAGGATCACCCTCTTCGGGGATATTGCCATCCTCTTCCGCACGGTCTTTAAGGTCCTCGGCCGCGCCGATACCGTCCGCGAGGGGACCGTCACGGATATGGACCTCGGCGATTGGCTGCTCGCACATGGGGAGGTCACCGAGGAGCAGTATGCCGCTCTCCAGGGGGAAGCCCGCGAGCTTCTGAATATCTGATGAGGTGACCCTAATGGAAAACACGAAGCTTTCGGTCTCGATGTGCGTCTACGGCGGTGACGATGCCGCGCACTTCAGGACCGCCGTCAATAGCATCCTGAACCAGACCTCCCCACCCGACGAGGTCGTCCTTGTGGTGGATGGCCCTGTGCCGCCGCCCCTTGAGGATGTCATTACCGATTTTTCGGCGCGCCCCGATTTCCGGGTGCTCCGCTTTCCCGAAAACCGCGGCCACGGCGAAGCGCGCCGCGCCGGTCTTACGGCCTGCCGTAACGAGCTCGTTGCCATTATGGATGCCGACGACGTCGCGGCACCCGACCGCTTCCGTCTTCAGCTCGCCGCCCTTGAAGCCGACCCTACCCTTGCCATTGTCGGTGGGAACATCACCGAGTTTGTCGGCGAGGAAGAGAATCTTGTCGGTCGGCGCGAGGTGCCGGCGACCGATGCCGAGATCAAGGAGTATATGAAGACCCGTTGCCCCATGAATCTCGTCACCGTCATGTTCCGCAAGTCCATGGTCGAGGCCGCCGGCGGCTTCATCGATTGGTATTGCGAGGAGGACTATTACCTCTGGCTCCGGATGGCGCTTGCCGGTATGCGCTTTGCCAATGTACCCGAGACCGTGGTCAATGTCCGTGTCGGCAAGGAGATGTACCGCCGCCGCGGCGGCCTCCGCTACTTCAAGAGCGAGCGTGCCCTCCAGAAATATATGCGCAAGGAGGGCATCATCGGCCGCACGACCTATATCAAAAATGTCGGAAAGCGCTTTATCGTCCAGGTCCTTCTTCCCAACCGCCTGCGCGGCTGGGTCTTCAAAAAATTTGCCAGAAAGGCGGTCTAAGCTATGCCGAAAAAATATAAGGTCGGCTACACAACGGGTGTTTACGACCTGTTCCATATCGGCCACCTGAATATCCTGCGCCGCGCCAAGGAGCAATGCGAGACCCTGATCGTGGGGGTCAGCGTGGATGAGCTGGTAGAGGAATACAAGCACAAACGGCCGATCATTCCCTTTGCCGAGCGAGTCGCTATTGTCGAGGCCATCCGTTATGTGGACAAGGTCGTTCCCCAGACCACCATGGATAAGATGAAGGCGTGGGAGGTCCACCACTTCGATGCGATTTTCCACGGTGACGATTGGAAGGGCTCCAAGCTCTATGACGAGATCGAGGAAAAGCTGAAGGCGGTTGGCGTCGACATGGTCTTTCTTCCCCATACGGAGGGAGTTTCCTCGACCTCCCTTGCCGAAAAGAAAAAGCAATGATACGCATAAAAGAGGAAAGTGCCTGCTGCGGCTGTGCCGCCTGTGCGCAGGCGTGCCCTGTGCATTGCATCACTATGCGAGAGGGGACCTTGGGAGCCATGTTTCCCGAGGTGGATAAAGCAAAATGCATACAGTGTGGCCTTTGCGAGAGGATTTGCCCGATGCAATGTCGAAGTGAGGCATCGCCCTTGGAGCCAAGGGCATATGCCGCGTACAGCAAGGATGATGGCATCCGCCAAAGGGGCTCCAGCGGGGGCATGTTTGAGAGCATTGCGCAGGAGCTTTTGACTGATGGCTACGCGGTCTACGGTGCGGCGTTTGATAACGATTTTCGCCTGAAATGCACGGTCGCAACGACTACCGATGAGCTTTCTCCATTGTTGAAATCCAAATATCTCCAAAGCGATATGGGAAACTCCTACGAAAAGATTCGGGAAAGGCTTGATGCGGGGCAGGGTGTCCTCTTTTGCGGTACCCCTTGTCAGGTACAAGCACTCAGGAATTTCCTTGGTAAGGAGTATAAGGCTTTGGTGACGGTAGATTTTTTCTGCCACGGCGTACCCAGTCAAAGGCTGTTTGACGAGTGCCGCAGGGTGGAGGAGGAGAAGCTTGGCACTCACATTCTTGAGTATCAATTCCGGTCTAAGCCCAAGAGGGCGGCGTCTCCGCACTATTATACCGCTCGTTATGAGAAAAACGGCAAGGAAAAAACCAAAACCAAGCTCTATTTCTTTTCCCCCTTTTATGCCTTGTTCCAGCAGTATATCACCTTGCGTGAAAGCTGTTATAGCTGTCCCTTTGCGCAGGATGTGCATAGCGCGGATATCACCATCGGCGACTTTCATGATATTGACAGATATCTTTCCGGTATCAATCGATTCCGCGGTGTCTCGATGGTAATTGTTAATACCGAAAAGGGGGCTATGCTATGGGAAAAGATCCGTGAGCACCTGTATGCTGTTGACATGGATCTCCATGAGCTGAAACGCAATGGTACGGTTTTTGCCGGTGCCACAAAACGCCCCTCGGGGCGCGATGCCTTTATTGCGGATGCCGCGGTTATGACAACGGAAGCACTCATCAGAAAGCACGCCGCGCCGAGGCGTTACATAAAGCAACGGGTGTATTACCGTATGCCCCGCTTGCTGCGGCGGTTATTGCGGTACTATGTTTCTTGAGAAGGAGGTCACAATGGCATACCGATATATGCGTGATGAGTTGTCCGACGATTACGGTTTTTTGAAGCTGCAGGACAAGATCCTTGAGATTGCTGTGGATGTGGATGCGTTTTGTAACGAGCACGGGATCGACTATTGCTTGATGGGCGGTTCTGCCCTCGGTGCCAAGCGCCACGGTGGCTTTATTCCGTGGGATGATGACCTCGATATCTTCATGACGCCCGACAATTATGAGAAGTTCCGCGCCCTCTTCTTTGAGAAAGGAGATAGGGAAAAGTATTATCTTCAGGAGTGGGGTGCTGTCGATGGCATGGTGACGATCGCCAAGATCCGGATGAACGGCACGACCTATATGGAGGAGCTCTTGAAGGGGTGGAATATCCATCACGGCATTTATATTGATATTTTTATTCTGCATGCCTGTCCCAACCGGACGCTTGCCCGTTGGCATCAATGCTTGTGGGCTAAATACGTCATAATGAAAGGGCTTGCCGCCCGTGGGTACACGAGGCGCGGTGGCTTTCTCGGCTTTGCCTTGAAGGTCATGCGCCTTTTCCCAGCAAGAATGTGGGTAAAGCACGGACTGCGGCAGGTCTATAAGTATCGCAACAAAAATACTGAATGCTATTGCAACTTTATGGGCAAGGCTGTTTTCAAAAACGCCATTTATAAGCGCGAGTGGTTTACTCCTACCGTCGAAGCCCCCTTTGAAAAGGCTACCCTTCGCATTCCCGAACATCTGCACGATTTCCTAACCTTCCGCTTTGGCGACTATATGATACCCCCCTCTCCCGAACGCATCAAGTGGGAGCAACACGCCGAAAGCTGGGATACCGAGCGTGATTTCAGAGAAACCGCCCCCAATGTAACCCCCGAATTCTTCGACGAAAAGAAACTGATATAAAATCATAGGGAAGGTGTAACGATGAGCTTTGAGATCCTTTGCGTTACCATGCACCAAACCGATTTTTCCAAGATCGAGGCAATGAATATCCATTCGGACGTGGTCTTTGCCAACCAAGCCGACCGTACGGCGTACGAGGAATATGAGTTTGACGGTCATAAGGCCAAAATGATCACGACCGCAACGCGCGGCGTCGGCAAAAACCGAAATCTAGCTTTGACTTACGCCTCGGCTGATATCTGCCTGTTTGCTGATGACGATGTTTGTTACGCTGACGATATGGAGGAGCGCGTCCTCGCGGAATTTGCAGCCCATCCCGATGCAGATATTATTATCTTCCATTTTGACACCGATAATCGGGAAAGGCCGATGAAGAAATACAGAAAAACGCACAGGCATAAGTGGTTTGGCAGAATGCCTTGGGGCGGAGTTCGTATTGCCTGCCGTCTTTCCTCTGTCCTTCGTGCCAACCTGTGGTTTACAACCCTTTTTGGCGGCGGCTGTCTTTTTCCCTCTGGGGAGGATAGTATGTGGCTACTTGCTGCCAAACGGGCAGGGCTGCGTTTTTACGTTTCTAGGGAAACCATTGGAACAATATCGTTCTTGGAGTCCTCATGGTTTAACGGGCATAATGAAAAATTTTATTTTTCTAAGGGCGCGTGCTTGCGGGCGATGCACCCCAGGACGTTCCTATTTTGGAAGATGTATATTTTGTTTCGTTATCGCCGCAAAAAAGAGCTTTCCGCAAAAGAAAAGTTGCGTTGGTTGAATTTGGGGAAAAAGGGATACAAAAAAATGCAAGGATATGAGATGTATTCTAACGCTATGCGATAAAGCACACATTTCAATATCCATTTTTTGTCCTACTTGATGACGAAAGTAATGTTTAATGTTAATACAAGCGAGGCCAATATGGCCCGGGAAAGGATTTCGATAGTACCCAAACTATTGTTTTAGGTAGGGCAATTCTTTTTTGTGATAGTTGCCGTTATGCGAAATCCGTTTAATTGAAGGTTCGCAACTTAAAGGAGATTTTCAATGCCATTAGAGGCCATCGAAAGATTACAGGCTACCGAATTTGAGATTTTAACAATTTTTGATGCCTATTGCAGAGCGCACAATCTGCAGTATTATTTGATAGGAGGGGCTCTGCTCGGCGCTGCTCGGTACGGGCGGTTTATCCCTTGGGATGATGATGTGGATGTCGCTATGCCTCGCGAGGATTATGAACGGCTGGCCGAGTTATGGGAGACAACCTCCATCCAGGGGTATTTTCTGCAAAGCGCAAAAACAGACCCCTTCTTTGCTCGCGGTATTATGAAATTGCGCAAAGAAGGAACAGAGCTTATTGAGGAGTCTTGCGCTAATGTAAAAATGCATCGTGGGATCTATATCGATATTTTTCCTATTGATTATGCCTCTGTAGCTGATGGGAAGGTCCTTGCGCGCAAAGCTAAAAGGATCAGGCGGTTGTTGTCCTTCCGCGCTATCCGTAGTGGCTATATAGGGAGAAAGCATGCATTTTTGAAACGCGTGATCCGTGGGGTGACCTTGTCCATATCCTTAACAAAAATCGACAATCGTTTATATAAAGAAGCAACAGAGTATAACAGCGGCGAGAGAAACTATGCGGTGCTTTGGCTTCACAATTACGATTGGACACATCAAATCCACCCCGTTGCGGTCTTGGGAACAGAGGGGGGATGCGATTTTTGCGGAAGAAGATTTATGGCCCCTGAGAATATAGATGCTTTCCTTAGCAAAGTTTTTGGCGAAAAGTATATGGAGGAACCGCCCAAGGAAAAGCAAAAGAATCCACACCGGTATCTTTCATTTCGCTGTTAAGGAGACAATATGTCAAGGATGAAATTGTTGGTGCTCTCCAATGAAGCCCTTTCAAAAAACACTTCCAACGGGCGCACGATGGCCAATCTACTTTCTGCCTTTGTATCATCAGAGCTTGCGCAACTTTATTTGCATGGTACGCCTGACTTCTCTTTATGCGATAACTACTATAAGGTCTCTGACCGTGATGCGCTTTCGGCATTTATGAGCATCAAACCGTATCGAAAATCGGGTGTAGTAGATAGCATCGAAGCCATCAAAACCCAAAGCGTGGGCGGCGAGAAAAAATATTCGCACAGTTGCCGCAACATGGTGATTCGTGATGTTGTATGGAAGAGCTTCCGTTGGTGGAATCGCGCATTCAATGAATTTTTGGATACTTTTTCTCCCGATGCGGTGCTTCTGCAAGCAGGCGATTCCCCGTTTATGTTCCGCATCGCTCGTAAGATTGCCAAAAAAAGAGGAATCCCCTTACTAATGTATAACAGCGAGGCGTTCGCTCTCAAAGACGTTTTGTATAGCGGTGCATCCAAAATGGATGTTTGGCATTGGTTGCTGCAAAAGCGCTTACGGAAGGAGTATGGTCGTTTTATGCGCGATGCGGCGTATTGCTTTTATATCACCGAATATATGGAAGAGCAATATCAGATCGCATATCCGCATCCCGGGAAAAGTTGCGCGCTATATACTTCTAGCGATATGTTGCAACTTCCAGACCGTAGCGGGGAGACGTTTCGCATCGTGTACTGTGGCAATTTGGGAGTGGGGCGAGTGGTTCCTCTTTGCGATGTGGCGCAGGTGCTTTCCGAGGTGAATTCCGAAGCTACGTTGGATATTTATGGTCGGTTTCTTTCCCAGGAAGACGAGAAAACCCTCTGTGCCTTTCCCAATGTTCGCTATTTTGGCGTTGTGCCGTATGACGAAATACCTCAAATCATGAGTGAGGCATCGTTGCTCCTGCATGTAGAGAATAAAGAGCGCCTTGAAAATCTTCGATATGCCTTTTCCACGAAGATTGCCGATTCGTTGGCATCAGGGCGTCCCTTCCTTGTATATGCAAGCCGCGAATATCCTTTTGTGGAGTATCTCCAAAGGCATTGCGCTGCACATGTTGCGGCAGATAAAGCGGAATTGAAGGCAGTCATGTGTCAGGGGATCAAGAATAAAGCTTGGCTGTCTACGCCTACTGAAAATGCGATTTCTCTTGCAAAGAAAAATCATAGAAAAAGTAAAAATGCCGAAAAGCTCAAAGGCGTTATTGAATATTTTTAAGGCCGAGGAATAAAGGAGAATAACGTGAAGATTGTTACTGTTACATGCTTGCGTTCGCATAATTACGGTGCGGTGCTGCAAGCATATGCTCTGCAAAAAACCATTTTGAGTTTGGGCTATGAAAATCAACTGCTTGATTACACCATTGACGCCGGAGCCAAGGCGAAGAATCGGAGCTTAAAGGCCGTGGCACGCAATGTTCTTCTTTCCATAACACGGTTTATGAACCGAGGCAAATATTTGCGCTTTTGCAATGCTTTTAGGACGTTTGTTAACGATAACTTGCTGCTCACACGAGAATATTTATCGATAGAAGATCTTCGCCAAAATCCTCCGCAATGCGACTGCCTTTTGACGGGGAGTGACCAAGTATTTGCTTTGGGAAACAAACTGGTGATGCCTCGCTTTTTGGATTTTGGCGGCCCTGAGATTTTAAAGGTTAGTTATGCCGCAAGTCTTGGTTCGTACGCCATGAATGATGCGGATCTTGCCTATGTCAAGGAGCGGCTATCAGGTTTTCGCAAGATATCGCTCCGCGAGAAACAAGGGTGTGAATATTTGTCTAAAGCTTTGGGGCTCTCTTGCATTACTCATGTGGATCCGGTGTTTCTCCTGCCCGCAGAACGGTGGGAGATGATTGCGGAGGAAAAACCGCGAATCAATGGCGAGTATATTTTGGTCTATCCTATGATCGGAAACAAAAATCTCCAACACGTGATAGAGAAAGTAAAGCAAGAGCTTGGGCTTCCTGTGGTTTCACTCCAGAACAAATTTGTAAAGACGGTAAAAGCAGACAAATATCTTTATGATGTTACAGTTCCCGAGTACTTAGCCTTGATTAAAAATGCTTCTGCAGTTATTACAACATCATTTCACACCACGTGCTTTTCTATCATATTCAAGCGCCCGTTTTATTCCTTGGTAGGGGCGTATAAGCCTGAGCGCGCGCAAAATGTGTGCGCCCTCCTTTCTTTGGACGAGAGGGTGATTTTTGAGAATGCGACAGAGATTCCTCCACTGACTTTGGATTTTAGCGAAGTAGACGCTGTGATAGAAAAGGAACGCGCAAGAAGCATAGAATATCTTTCTTCTTTACGGGAATTTAAGTAACTCTTTGGAGAGATAAGGAAATGACAAAAACAAAAAACAAGCCGTTGCTATTTTTTCTTATCACCATGAGCGCGTATATGTTCCTGAAGATACATCGCAACTCCTTGGACGGAGATAGTACAACGCAGGGGGGCATTTGGAATGTCATTAACATTCTGTTTGTCTTTTCAGCGGTTTGTATTGTCTTTTTCGGAAAATTGAATTTTGCCCGTCTTCCGGGATGTATCGGATTTGCATATCTTTATTCGGGACTTGCTCTTTTTTTCTCCATAATAAATTTTAAGGCATTTTCGATTTCGACGCTTTTCTCTTTGGCAATGATCTTGTATTTCCCTTCGGTAATGTTTGTTTTTTACATCTGTAGTTTGTGGGGGGCAGGCCGGTCGGAAAAAAGATTTCTTATGCTCTCCTTTTATGCCGTTGCTTTCTTTTGCTTATATTTGATGGTATTGAGAATCCAGGGGCAAAAGGAAATTTACCAATCGGATATGTATTTTTTGCTTTGTTTGCTCCCACTTGTTTTTCTATACAGAAAGGAAAGCGGGCTTTATATTCCTTTAATTATCGTGTCGGCCGTTGTTATTCTTTCGGCCAAGCGAACGGCGGCATTGGGGTTGGTCGGAGCAATCTTTGTCTTCTTTCTTGTTCAGGCGTTCTTGCAAAAAAATGTTAAAGTGTTTTTCAAAAGCTTTTGTCGCCTTCTTTTGGTCGCATTTGTGCTTCTTCTCGTCTATCAATATCTGGCATCCCGGTATGATATCACCTTGCTAGAGCGGTTAGGCAACTTGGAGGAGGACGGGGGAAGTGGTCGTGATGATATTTACAGAAACCTGTGGAAGGCAATCAAGGAAGCGCCCATCATTCGTTGGGTTATTGGCTATGGGGACAAGGCGGTACTACGAGTTTACGGTAGAACAAGTGCTGCCCACAACGATTTTTTGGAAATCATGTATGACTACGGTATATTCCCTCTTTTAGCGATTATTACATTTTATGTTAGCATGATAAAGGAGTGCCTAAAAATGATAGGGGCCCGTTTTTGGGGGGCGCCTGCATTTGCGGCGGGGCTTGTGATTTCGCTCTTTATGTCCATGTTCTCTAATTATATGGTCACCTTCACACACATCATAGGTATGGCGGCTTTCTGGGGAATTTGCCTTGCTGAATGGAAGAAGTATCGAAGTGACGGTACTCTTCTGCGCGAGGAACAGAACGGAGAATCGAATCCAAGGAGGAGGTACTATGGAACGCGTATACAATGATGAGAAATTATGCTACGGGTGTTCGGCGTGTGCCAATGCCTGCCCCAAAGGGGCGATCACTATGCGCGCTGATGCAAAGGGTTTTTTGTATCCCCTTATTGATCAATCCCTTTGTGTTGATTGCGGAAAGTGCCAAGCTGTTTGTCAGCACGGGATAGCTTTTGCCAATCCGGAGGCAAAGGCTATCTATGCACTTCAGCATCAAGACGCCGCTGTAGTTAAGGAATCCTCGTCTGGGGGGGCGTTTACCCTTATTTCCAATATTGTTTTGGAAAAAGGGGGTGCTGTTTTTGGATGTGTAATTGATGAAAATTTTGATGTAATACATACGCGGGCGGAGACCAAAGAGGAGAGGGACCGTATGCGCGGCTCAAAGTACGTCCAAAGCGATCTTCGTGAAGTATTCTCGGAGGTTAAGGCATGCTTAAAAACACGCACGGTTCTGTTCGTAGGTACTCCATGCCAGGTACAGGGGCTATATGCCTATCTTGAAGGAAAGCCCGACAATTTGTTAACGGTGGATTTCCTTTGCCATGGAACGCCAAGCGCGAAGTTGTTTAAGGATCATGTGGCATTTTTGGAAAAACGATACAACAAGAGTGCAGTATATTACAAATTCCGTGATAAGAAATATGGTTGGCGCCATGTAGAAACTATATTCTTTGAGGGGGAGAAGAAAAAAACGAGCTATGATACCTTTCGCCTTAAGCATATATTTACGGCCAACATCGCCTTGCGGGCCTCATGCTATAATTGCCCTTATGCTTCATCGAAGAGAGTTGCGGATATTACCATTGGTGATTTTTGGGGTGCGGAACAGAAAATCGGGCGGTATGAAAATAAAGGGATCTCTCTTGCAATGTTGAATTCTGAGCGTGGCAGAAAGGTCTTTTCCGAAATTGCTTCGGAACATTGCATTGCAAAGGTGACTCTTCCGGATGTTATGCAGAGGGCTCTGCAAAAACCTGCGCCGAAACCCAAAAACAGTGATGCCTTTTGGGAGTTGTATCTTCGTGAAGGATATGAGCGTGTGACGGAAGCGTTTTCTGCCGCTCGGAGCAAGCATTATCTTCGCTTTGGCGTTCTTTCCTTAACGGTGCGATTGGGCTTAGACAAAACCATCACCCGCATAAAAGCCAAGATAAGAGAAAGAAAAGATTCCGATGGATAATACCTTGAACAAGCGGATCCTATCTGCGACAAAGTGGTCAACGGTTACCGAAATTTCGGCAAAGCTTGTCGTTCCGGTTACTAATATGATTCTTGCGCGCATTCTTGCGCCGGAAATCTTTGGAATCATCGCCACCATCAATATGGTGATCAGCTTTTGCGATCTTTTCACTTCAGCCGGTTTCCAGAAGTATTTGATACAGCATGAATATAGGGAAGAACAGGACCTTCACCGAGGGGCTACCGTTGCCTTTTGGACAAATTTAGTGTTTTCCTTATCCCTTTGGATTGTTCTGCTAATTTTTCGCAATGGCATAGCAGCGTTTGTGGGGAATCCCGGATATGGGAATGCTATTGTGGCAGCAGGGGCATCGCTTCCCTTAACAGCACTTTCTTCTATTCAAATTGCACTCAATCAGAGAAAATTAAATTACAAAACGTTATTTCTTAACCGATTGGCCGCGATTTTTACCCCTTTCATAGTAACGATTCCCTTGGCTCTCTTAGGTTTTTCATACTGGTCACTAATTATCGGCACCGTCTCGGGCTATCTCGTGCAAGGCATTGTTCTCACCCTGCGCTCTCCTTGGAAACCAAATTTCTATTACAGTTTTCCTCTTTTGAAGGAAATGCTTTCTTTTAGCA
Source organism: Eubacteriales bacterium (assembly GCA_045532575.1). Lineage (GTDB taxonomy): Bacteria > Bacillota > Clostridia > Oscillospirales > CAG-272 > UBA1740. The sequence continues at coordinate 12,949 of JAZSGE010000084.1, forward strand.
TATGGACGCTTTGTGAAACCTTTGCTCTTTGGGCAAGCAACTGGGTGGACATTTTTATTATCAGCAATCGCTTGGGAACCTACCACACGGGGCTTTACAAAACGGGCCAAAGCACGGTAACGGCTATTTTATCCATAGTAACGAGTGCTATTACTTCAGTTCTTTTTTCTTCGCTTTCCAAGGTGCAGAATGACGATGAGAAATTCGAAGAGGTTTTTTTGAGCTTTCAAAAGATAGTAGCCATGCTGGTTCTTCCTTTGGGCTGTGGTATATTTTTGTATAGTGATCTCATTACGACGATTCTCTTAGGGAAGCAGTGGCTGGAGGCCTCAAATTTTATCGGTATTTGGGGACTCTGTACAGCGCTTGTAGCCACATACGGCACTTTCAGTCGCGAATCCTATCGGGCAAAAGGAAAACCTAGGGTTTCGTTATTTGCACAACTTTTGCACCTCGCGTTCGTAATTCCCGTGTGCTATTGGGGCACTACGAAAGGTTTTTCTACCTTAATATACGCACGTTCCCTTGCTTTTCTCCAAATCATTTTGGTGCATCTTATCTTTATGAAGTTCGTCATTAAATTTAATATTTCCAAAATGTTTATCACCACATTTCCGTGCATTCTGTCATCTGTTGTTATGTCCGGGGGTGCCTTAGCCTTGCGCATGTTTCCGTGGCAGTGCGTGACGATGGATTTTCTAGGAATTTTCATTTGTATCATTCTTTATTTTTCGGTTCTTTTTCTCTTCCCGTCGTATCGCATAACTATGATAAAGTTTATTAGAAAAATCAAAGGTGCAAAGGCCGAATAGTCTTTTCTATATTTCACAGGACGAGGTACATAACCATGTCACTTTTTACTAACAAAACACTTCTGATCACCGGGGGGACGGGGTCCTTCGGGAATGCGGTCCTCAACCGCTTCCTTTCGACCGACATCGGCGAGATCCGCATCTTCTCGCGCGACGAGAAGAAGCAGGACGATATGCGGCACGACTTCCAGGTGCGGATGCCCGAGGTCGCCGAGAAGATCAAGTTCTACATTGGCGACGTGCGCGACCTTGCCTCGGTCAAGAACGCGATGCACGGGGTCGATTACATCTTCCACGCGGCGGCGCTCAAGCAGGTGCCCTCCTGCGAGTTCTTCCCGATCGAGGCGGTCAAGACCAACGTCCTCGGCACCGAGAACGTCCTGACGGCCGCGATCGACGCCGGCGTTTCCAACATCGTCTGCCTTTCGACCGATAAGGCCGCCTATCCCGTCAATGCGATGGGCACCTCGAAGGCCATGATGGAGAAGGTCATCGTTGCGAAGTCGCGCACCGTCGCCGAGGGCGCCACCAAGATCGCCTGCACGCGCTACGGCAACGTCCTTTGCTCGCGCGGCTCGGTCGTGCCCCTCTGGATCGATCAGATCAAGCAGGGCGCCCCCATCACCATCACCGAGCCCTCGATGACCCGCTTTATCATGTCGCTTGACGAGGCGGTCGATCTTGTCCTCTTTGCCTTTGAGCACGGCAAGAGCGGCGATATCCTCGTCCAGAAGGCCCCCGCCTGCACCATCGAGACCCTCGCGAAGGCGGTCACCTCGCTCTTCGCGCCGGGGGCCGAGATCCGCACGATCGGCATCCGCCACGGCGAGAAGATGTACGAGACCCTCCTCACGAACGAGGAATGCGCGCACGCCGTCGATATGGGCGCCTTCTACCGCGTTCCCTGCGATAATCGCGGCCTCAACTACGACAAATACTTCAAGGAGGGCGATGCCGACCGCAACCCCCTCCACGAGTTCAATTCCAACAATACCTCCCTTCTTGACGTCGAAGCCGTCAAGGAAAAGCTCCTTACCCTCGCCTACATCCGCGAGGAGCTGGCCGCCATGGGGCGCCTTTGATATGAATATCCTTGTAACGGGTGCCGCCGGCTTTGTCGGCCGCAATCTCACCGAGGCGCTCCGCGCGATCGCCGACGGGCGTGACAGGACCCACCCGGGCCTTACGGTCGGCGAGCTTTACCTCTATGACCTCGATACCGACCCTGCCCTCCTCGATACCTATTGCCAAAGGGCCGACTTTGTGATCCATCTCGCGGGGGTCAACCGCCCGAAGGATCCCGGCGAGTTCATGGCGGGCAACTTCGGCTTCACCTCGCGCCTGCTTGAGGCTCTCCGCGCCGCCAAGAACCCCTGCCCGATCCTCCTCTCGTCCTCGATCCAGGCTACCCTTGTCGGCCGCTATGACAGCGATTACGGCCGCTCGAAGAAGGCCGGGGAGGAGCTTCTCTTTGCCTATGGGGAGGAGACCGGCGCCGACGTGCTCGTCTACCGCTTCCCGAACCTCTTCGGCAAGTGGTGTCGCCCGAACTACAATTCGGCCGTCGCCACCTTCTGCCATAATGTCGCGCACGACCTGCCCGTGACCGTCACCGACCCTGCGATCGAGCTTGAGCTCCTCTACATCGACGATCTCGTTTCCGAGGTGCTCGCGGCGCTCGAGGGGCATCCCCACCGCTGCGAGTTTGACGGCATCCGCACTGTGCTGTGCGAGGGCGGCCGCTATTGCGCCGCCCCCGTGACCCATCGCGTGACGCTTGGCGAGATCGTCTCGCTCCTTGAAGCCTTCCGCGATCAGCCGCGGACCCTGACGATGCCTGCCATCCCCTGCGGCAGCTTCCAAAAGAAGCTCTATTCCACCTATCTCTCCTACCTCCCGCCCGAGAAGGTCGCCTTCCCCCTGACACCGAAGACCGACGAGCGCGGCAGCTTCACCGAGCTCCTCCGCACCGAGGGGTGCGGCCAATTCTCGGTCAATATTTCAAAGCCCGGCATTACCAAGGGGCAGCATTGGCATCATACGAAATGGGAGTTCTTCATTGTCGTTTCGGGCGAGGCCCTCATCGAGGAGCGGCGCCTTGGGACCGACGAGGTCCTCTCCTTCCGCGTGACGGGGGACGAGCCGACCGCCGTCCATATGCTCCCCGGCTATACCCACAGCATCAAGAACCTGTCCGACACAAACGATCTTGTCACGCTGATGTGGGCAAACGAGCCCTTTGATCCCCAAAAACCCGATACATTCTTCGAGGTGGTATAAACTATGCAAACAAAACTTGACTATTCCGATATTGCCTTCAAAAACGACGGCCGCCTGAAGCTCCTGATCATTGTGGGCACCCGCCCCGAGATCATCCGCCTCTCGGCTGTCATTGACAAGTGCCGCACCTACTTCGATTGCCTCCTTGCGCACACGGGGCAGAACTACGACTACACCCTCAACGGCATCTTCTTTCGCGATCTCGGCCTCGCCGATCCCGACGTCTATATGGATGCCGTCGGTGACGACCTTGGGGCAACGGTCGGCAACATCATCAACTGCTCCTATAAGCTGATGGCCGCAACGCGCCCCGATGCCCTCCTGATCCTTGGCGATACCAACTCCTGCCTCTCGGCGATCGCGGCCAAGCGCCTGCACATCCCGATCTTCCACATGGAGGCGGGCAACCGCTGCAAGGACGAGTGCCTCCCCGAGGAGACCAACCGCCGCATCGTCGACATCATCTCGGATGTCAACCTTGCCTACTCCGAGCACGCGCGCCGCTATCTCCACGAGTGCGGCCTGCCGAAGGAGCGCACCTACGTCACCGGCTCCCCGATGGCCGAGGTGCTCCGCAAGAATCTTCCGGCGATCGAGGCGAGCGACATCCTCTCGCGCCTCGGCCTTCAGGCGGGTAAGTACATCCTCCTTTCGGCGCACCGCGAGGAGAACATCGACACCGAGAAGAATTTCACAGCCCTCTTTACCGCCGTCAACCGTCTTGCCGAGACCTACGATATGCCCATCCTCTACTCCTGCCATCCGCGCTCAAAGAAGCGCCTTGAGGCCTCGGGCTTTGTGCTCGATGCGCGCGTGCGGTGCCATGAGCCGCTCGGCTTCCACGATTACAACAACCTGCAGATGAACGCCTTTGCCGTTGTCTCGGACAGCGGCACTCTCCCCGAGGAGAGCAGCTTCTACACCTCGGTCGGCCGCCCCTTCCCGGCGGGGTGCATCCGTACCTCGACCGAGCGCCCCGAGGCCCTCGATAAGGCCTGCTTCGTCCTCGCCGGCATTGAGGGGGACGGTCTCCTCCAGGCGGTCGCCACCGCTGTTGCCATGCAAAAGGCGGGGGATCTCGGCATCCCGGTGCCCGATTACACCGAGGAGAACGTCTCGACGAAGGTCGTCGGCATCATCCAGTCCTACACCGGCATCGTCAACAAAATGGTCTGGAGAAAGTAAGACAACATCGAACAGCAAAGGAGAAGGGCTATGGAACGCACCGCCACGATGATGCTATCCCTCCTGCGCGCCGCCGTCCTTGGCGAGGCGCGCTCCTTTGTGCTGCCGCCCGAGGAGGCGGAGGCGCTCCTTTCGCTTGCACGGCGGCACGATCTTTCTCACCTTGTGGCCGAGGCTCTTGCAAGGGGCGGCGCTCTCCCTCCGGGAGATATCGGAAACGCGCTGGCGGAGGACCGCCTGCGCGCCGTCTACCGTGAGAGCCGCCTGCGCCACGCCGCCGACCGCCTCGTTTCCGTGCTCGAGGCCGAGGGGATCGCCTACATGCCCCTGAAGGGGGCCCTCGTCCGTGCGCAGTATCCCGCGCCCTGGATGCGAACGAGCTGCGACCTTGACCTTTTGCTCCATGAGGAGGATCTTGACCGCGCGGTCAGCGCCATCGAGGCGGCGCTTGGCCTTGCGGAGCGCCCCCGCCGCACCTACCACGACATCTCTCTCCTCCTTGATGGCGAGGTGCATGTCGAGCTGCATTTCTCGCTTTCCGAGAACTGCGAGCCGATGGACTCCGTCCTCGCCGAGGCCTGGGAGCACGCCGCCCCCCACGGGGAGGGGGCCCTTTGCCATCACCCGACGAACGAGTTTTTGCTCTTCCATCACATCGCCCACATGGCCTATCACCTCCTGCATGGCGGCTGTGGCGTCCGTCCCTTCCTCGACCTTTGGCTCCTCGAGTCCCGTCTTTCCTACGATGCGGCGGTCCTTGACGACCTTTTGCTGCGCGGCGGACTCTTCGACTTCGCCGCGGCCGCGCGCCGCTTGACCGAAGCGTGGTTCGGGGCAGGGCTCCATACCGACCTGACCCTGCGGATGGCCGAGTATGTGCTCATGGCCGGCGTCTACGGCACCCTCGAGAACCGCGTCGCCGTCTCGCTTGCGGGAAAGAGCCGGGGGGCCTTTCTCCTCTCGCGCATTTTTCTTCCCTACCGTACTCTGCGCGAATATTACCCCACGCTCCGTCGCCATAAGCTCCTCTATCCCTTCTTCACCGTGCGCCGCTGGTGCGAGGTGATCTTCACACGGCGACGGCGCAGAAACGCGGTGCGTGAGCTCCGCCGCGGTACGGCGCTCCCCGGGGAAAGGATCGCCGCGGCCGCCGCGCTCTGCCGCGATCTTGGGCTTTCTCAATAACCAAAGGGAGGGTGTTTTTGACACCCTCCCTTGACTTATACCCATTATATGTAAATAAAACCATACAATATAGGAGACTTCTATGAAACGCGCCCTTCTGGCGGTGCTTGTTGCCGCCCTTCTCGTCCTTAGCTCTCTGACCGCCGCGGCCGCCGAGCCGACCGACATCGTCTTTCGCCTTGAGGACGGGATCCTTTCGGTATCCTATGACGGTGGCGAGACCTACCGTGATCTTGGAGCCGTCCGCGGGCCGAGCGGCACCGACGGGGAGGACGGACGGGATGGACTTACCCCCGCCTTCCGCATCGCGGACGGCTTCCTCTTTGTAAGCTACGATGAGGGGAGCAATTGGAGCGTGATCGGCAATGTCCGCGGAAGTGACGGCGCCACCCCGACCTTCCGCCTTGCGGGAGCGATGCTTGAGGTCAGCTATGACGGCGGCACCACCTTTGCGCCCCTTGGCGAGGTTCCCACCGTGGCCGGCCGGGACGGTCAAAACGGTCAAGACGGCCGCGATGGTGAGGATGGTCAAAACGGCAAGGACGGCCGCGACGGTGAGGACGGGATCACGCCTCTTCTTCGCCTTGCGGAGGGCGTCCTCCTTGTTTCCTATGACGGCGGTACGGTGTGGGAGACCCTCGGTACCGTCAAGGGGGCCGATGGTCAGAACGGCGCGGACGGACAGAACGGGAAGGACGGTGCAAACGGGGAGAATGGCCGTGATGGCGCGGCCGGACGGGACGGTCGGGACGGTGTGACCCCTCGTTTCCGCCTGACCGACGGGACCCTTGAGGTCTCCTATGACGGGGGCACCGCCTGGGAGGCGCTGGGGGTCGTCCGCGGCGCCGATGGCCGCGACGGACTCGATGGCGCCGATGGCCAAAACGGGAAGGATGGAAAGGACGGCGAGGATGGCACTCGTGGCCGCAGCGGAAGTGACGGCGAGGATGGCACAACGCCCCTTTTGCGCCTTGACGGCACTACCCTGGCCGTCTCCTATGATGAGGGAGAGAGCTTTGAGAGTCTCGGGAGCCTCGGAGAAGGGAGCGGCGGGGGAGACACCCTTCTCCCAACCGTCCTCGCTATCGTGGGGCTTGTCCTGAATCTTGTCCTCCTGATCCTCCTTCTTGTGCTCCGCAAGCGCAACGGCCTGCTTTAAAAAAGAGACGGCACCCTCAGCGTATTGTCCTTAGGAGAACACGCAGCGATATAAATCCCTTGCGGGATCTATATCCTATCGCACCGAGCATAGCGAGGTATATCGCAACCGAGTGAAACGAGGGTATATCGCATTCGCACAGCGAATATATCGCGCTACAGAAAAAGAGAGGATAGTTCGGCTATACGATCTATCCTCTCTTTTCTGCTTGTATAAGGGCTTGGGCTTAGCCCATACTGCGTTTGACCAGTCAAATGCGATGCTCACAATTCGTGTGATTTTCAAATTCTCCGCTAAGAATATCACCCTCGTGCCGTCTCTTTTTTTATGGGGTCACGCCTTGAAGAAAAGCCGCCGCAGCAGGTCCGCGGCAAAGGCGCGGTCGACCGTACCGAGGCATTTTTTCAGGCTCTTGTGGTTCTCGTAGCGCGGCGAAAGCTCAGCGATCTTCTCCTCGGTCAGCACAACGCCGAGCGGCGGAAGATTGGCGCGGATCAAGGCGATAACGGCCGCACTGTCGGTCCCGAGGGCAGAGAAGAGCACGCGGCACTCCTCGGGGGCCACACGGGCGTTATGCTCGAGGAAGGCGGCAAGATACACGGCGCAGGCGTTCCCGTGGGGGATGCCGTACTGCTCCGAGAGGAAGTAGCCGAGGGCGTGCGGGAAGGCCGTCCCCGTGATGCTGATGGCGAGCCCCGCATAGAGCGAGGCGCAGTAGAGCGCCTCGCGCTCGGGATAGGTGAGGGGGGTAGCATCGGCGGCAGCCGTCCGCTCGAGCATCGGCAGAAGCAGGGTGATCGCGCGCAGGGCATAGAGGCGGGAGATGTCGTTTGCCGTGCGGTTGAAATAGCTCTCAAGCGCGTGCGCGAGGGCATCGAGAGCGGTCGAGCGCGTGAAGGCGGGCGAGAGCGACATCGTGTAGGTCGCATCACCAAAGGCGGCCATGGGATAGAGCGAGGCGGCGCGCAGGCTCTTCTTGGTTCCCTCGGGCGAGGTGATGACGGCCACGGGCGTGACCTCGCTTCCCGTCCCGGCTGTGGTGCCTATGGCGATCACGGGCAGGGGGGTGGCATCCCAGCGCCCCTCATACATCGCCTCGGCCGAGGTATCGGTGCAGGCGGCCAGGACGGCAACGGCCTTGGCGGCATCCAGCGGTGAGCCGCCGCCGATGCCCACGATGAACTCGGCACCGGTGGCCTTGGCCACCTTAGCGGCGGCAAGGCAGGAGGCATAGGACGGGTTCTGCTCGATCCCGTCGAAGACGGTATAAGCGATCCCCTCGCTCCCGAGAACGGCGATGAGGTCATCGAGCGCGCCCGAGGCCTTGGCCCCGTGCTTTCCCGTGACGATCAGGCAACGCTGCCCCGCCCGACGGAGGATAGGGCCGCCGGCAGAGACGCATCCCTTGCCCGTGATCAGCGTGACGGGGGTATAAAAGCTCATATCCATAGCAGTTTTTCACTCTCTTTTCAAAAAAACGGTACAGGGCACTTGAAAGATCGTCCGCCGTACACTATAATAAGTATAGACTATAAAAAAGCAGAAATCAAGGGGGAAACCGTTATGATCAAGAATTTTGGGGATTTCAAGACCGAGCTCCGCGAGAACATGCGCGGCGGCGACGGCACCGTCACCGTGACGAGCTTTGTCTCGGCCGAGGAGCTGAACAATAAAGGGCGCCTTTTCGGCAAGATCACCTTAAAGCCGGGCTGTGGCATCGGCTTCCATGTCCACGAGACCGACAGCGAGCTCTTCTACATTCTGAAGGGCACCGCCACCTACGATGATAACGGAGCAAAGACCACCGTCACGGCGGGCAACGTCACCCTGACCCCGGCCGGCACGGGCCACGCGATCAAGAATGAGGGCGAGGAGGATGTAGAACTGATCGCTCTCATCGTCTATGCGTGAAAAATATTGCGCAATACGGCGTTGCTCCTCAAAAGCGGCTTGACGTACGTTTGTGTACGCCTGCGCCTTGCTTTTTTGCGGTGCGCCTTGTCTTGCGCAATATTTTTTCGCGTATGGGGCGCCTTCGGGTTGTGATCGGCGATCTCTCCGAAACTTTGCGCGCCCGGAAGTAGCGCCTAGTCTTGCGCAATATTTTTTCGCGCATGGGGCGCCTTCGGGTCGTGATCGGCGATCTCTCCGAAACTTTGCGCGCCCGGAAGTAGCGCCTAGTCTTGCGCAATATTTTTTCGCGCATGGGGCGCCTTCGGGTCGTGATCGGCGATCTCTCCGAAAATTTGCGCGCCCGGGAGTAGCATTAGGGCTATGCCCGAAAATAAAAAACCACCCGTGGGGCACCTGCGATAAAGCAGTATCAAATTGAATACTACC
>JAZSGE010000118.1:0-8521 GCA_045532575.1 Eubacteriales bacterium
GTACTGAGACGCTGAGATTTAGAGCAGAAATCGTTGTTCGTCTCCCGCCGGCGTACAAAACCGTACGTCAAGTGGAGACGAACGACGATAACAAAGAAAAAGAGCAGACCTTCATCTGCCTTTTTCGTTTATGCTTCTCTGCTTCATAGTGTACTGAGACGCTGAGATTTAGAGCAGAAATTGCTGATCTCGCACCGAAGGCGTACAAAACGGTACGTCGAGTGGGCGAGATCAGCAATAGCAAAAGGAGCAGACAAATGTCTGCTCCTTTTGCGGTTATGCCTAAATCCCAGTGTCTCAGTGGACGATGCAGCGCTCGGTGTCCTTATCAAAAATATGCATTCTCGTCGTCTCAAAGGCGATCTGGATCTCGTCGCCGGCGCGAGAGGTCGAGCGAGCCGACACACGGGCAATGATGTTCTTACCGTTGGTGGCATCCTCCTGACCGTCAAAGCTGAGGTACAGGTAGATCTCGGCGCCCATCAGCTCGGTGACCTCGACCGTCGCGTTGATCACGCTGTCGGGCATCGAGTTGACGTGGACGGGATCGTCGTGCAGGCACTCGGGACGGATACCGACGACGACCTCCTGGCCGATGTACTCCTTGAGGGCGGGGTTGTTGGCCTTCTCGGCGGGAACCTTGACCTTGTTCGCACCAAAGGTGACGTAGAGATCCTGGCCCTCCTCAATGAGCTTCGCCGTGATGAAGTTCATCTGAGGCGTGCCGATAAAGCCGGCAACGAAGAGGTTCACAGGGTAATCGTAGAGGTTCTGAGGCGTGTCGACCTGCTGGATGAGACCGTCCTTCATAACGACGATACGCGTCGCCATCGTCATAGCCTCGACCTGGTCGTGGGTAACGTAAACGAAGGTAGTCTCGACCTTCTTGTGGAGCTTGGTCAGCTCGGTTCTCATCGAGGCACGGAGCTTCGCGTCGAGGTTCGAGAGCGGCTCGTCAAGAAGGAAGACCTTCGGGTTACGGACGATCGCACGGCCGAGCGCAACACGCTGCTTCTGACCACCCGAAAGGGCCTTCGGGCGGCGCTCAAGGAGGTGGTTGATATCGAGGATACGGGCGGCCTCCTCAACGCGGCGCTTGATCTCCTCCTTCGGCACCTTGCGGAGCTTCAGGCCGAACGCCATGTTCTCGAAAACCGTCATGTGAGGATACAGAGCGTAGTTCTGGAACACCATCGCGATGTCTCTGTCCTTCGGCGCCACGTCGTTGACGAGGGTCTCGCCGATCCAGAGCTCGCCCTCCGAGATCTCCTCAAGGCCGGCGATCATACGGAGCGTCGTGGACTTACCGCAACCGGAAGGGCCAACGAGGATGAGGAACTCCTTGTCCTTGATCTCAAGGTTGAAGTCCGAAACCGCGGTGACACCGCCGGGATACTTCTTATAAATGTGCTTCAGGGAAAGACTTGCCATAGCTAACTCCTTTTCGAGTTCAAATTTTTACGTCTATTATTATAACAGAAAAGCGGCCGTTTGCAAAGGGGGGAACCCTCTGAACTTTTCTTTTTACTTTTGTATCTTTTGCACAAAAAACGCATTTTCACGGCAACCGCCGCGAAAATGCGTTTGAAATGTTTCTAATAAATTAGAATTTACTGCCCCTTCGGGGTCTTTCTCGTGAGCGAGATGCGTCCGCGCTTCTTGTCAACGCCCTTGATGCGCACCTCGATGACATCCCCGACCTTCACAACGTCGGCAGGGTTCTTCACAAAGCGGTCGCTCATCTCGGAAACGTGCAGAAGGCCGTCATCGTGCACACCGATATCGACAAAAGCGCCGAAGTCGACCACGTTACGGACGGTGCCGGTCAGCAGCATCCCCTCCTCGAGGTCGTCGATCGTCAGGACGTCGGTCCGCAGGACGGGGGGCGGCGCGCTGTCACGGATGTCGCGGCCGGGCTTCTCGAGCTCGCCGATGATGTCAAGCAGGGTGGGCTCGCCGCACTCGAGCTTCTTGGCGAGCTTCTGGGTGCCGCGCGCCATGGCCAGCGCCCGCAGGCTCCCGATGCCGCCGGCACGCACGTCGGCCTCACTGAGACCGAACTCACCGAGCAGGGCGCGCGCCACAGCGTAGGACTCGGGGTGAACACCGGTTGAATCCAGGACCTCGGAGGAGCCGGACACACGGAGGAAGCCGGCGCACTGCTGGAAGGCCTTTTCGCCGATCTTCGGCACCTTCAGGATGGCGGCACGGCTACGGAATTCGCCGTGCTCCTCGCGGTAGGCCACGATGTTCTTCGCCGCCGTCGCGTTGATGCCCGCAATGTGCGAGAGCAGAGAATAGGAGGCGGTGTTGATGTCAACGCCCACGCTGTTCACGCAGTCCTCGACCACGCCGTCAAGGGCCTCGGTCAGGCGGTTCTGCTTCATGTCGTGCTGGTATTGCCCAACGCCGATGGCCTTCGGGTCGATCTTGACGAGCTCGGCCAAAGGATCCTGCAGGCGCCGCGCGATCGAGACGGCACTCCGCTCGGTCACGTCAAAGTCGGGGAACTCCTTGGCCGCCAGCTCGGAGGCCGAATACACACTCGCGCCGGCCTCGCTGACGATGGTATACGCCACCTTGCGGTCGCATTCGCGCAGGGTATCGGCGATGAAGGCCTCGCTCTCGCGGGAGGCGGTGCCGTTGCCGATGGCCACCACGTCGATCTCGTAGGTCTTGATGAGCCGCAGGACCAGCCGCTTGCTCTTGTCGATCTCCTCGCGGGGCTTTGTGGGATAGATCACGGCGGTGTCAAGCACCTTGCCCGTCTTATCGACCACAGCGAGCTTACAGCCGGTACGGTAGCCGGGGTCGTACCCGAGCACCGTCTTCCCCTTGAGGGGGGCGGCCAGAAGGAGATGGCGCAGATTGTCCGAGAAGACCTTGAGGGCCCCCTCGCTCGCGCTGTCAAAGAGCTCGGCGCGCACCTCGCGCTCAAGCGACGGGAGGATGAGGCGGTCGTAGCTGTCCTCGGCGGCGGCGCGCACAAGGGGAGCCACGGGGCTTTCCTTATTGACGATCACACGCGAGAGGAGGCGCGAAAGCGCCGCCTCGCGATCGAGGGTCATCGTGACCTTCAGGCACTCCTCGCGCTCGCCGCGCGTAATGGCCAGGACGCGGTGCCCCTTGATGGTCTTGACCTCCTCGCGGTACTCGGCGTAGTCGGCGTAGATCTTGCTGTTCTCCTTCTCCTCGTCGGCAAGGCGGGTCTCAAGGACCGCCGCCTCGAAGGCGAAGTCGCGGAGCATCTTGCGGTATTCGGCCGAGTCGGAGACCTCCTCGGCAATGATATCCGAGGCCCCCGCCAGCGCGGCGGCGACATCGGCCACACCCTTTTCCTCGTCAATGTAGGCCGCGGCCTCCTCCTCGATCGGGCGAAGGAGCGCCGTCGGCTGGGAAAGGATCAGCTCGGCCAGGGGGGCAAGGCCGCGCTCACGGGCCACCGAGGCACGGGTCTTTCTCTTCTGCTTGAAGGGACGGTAGATGTCCTCGAGCTCGACAAGGGTGGTCGCCAGCGAGAGGGCATGCGTGATCTCCTCGGTCAGCTTCCCCTGGTTCTCGATCGCCGTCCGGATCTCCTCGCGGCGCTCGTCGAGCTTGCGCAGGTACGAGAGGCGGTCGTCAAGGGCACGCAGAGCGATGTCGTCAAGGCTCCCCGTGACCTCCTTGCGGTAACGGGCAATGAAGGGGATGGTGTTCCCCTCGTCGATGAGGGCGACCGTCTTTTCAACGCGCTCCTCGGGGATGTTCAGCTCCTCGGCGAGGATCTTGATGATGTCCATAGTGTTCTCCTTTTAGTTGTTCGGGGGAAGACCGGCGGCCGTCCGCAGGCGGACGATCTCCTCGTCGGTCGCGGGGCGGCACTCCCCACGCGCGAGGCGGGGGTCAAGGCCGATCCCGGCAAAGGCAATGCGCTCGAGCGTCAGGACAGGCGCCCCCAGCGCCGCCATCATCCGCTTGACCTCGTGGTACTTTCCCTCGGTGAGGGTCACGGTGCCTCCCATGCGGTCGTCGTCCGCCCGGAGGAGGGCCGCACGGAAGCTGTCGCCTCCCGTCGCGATCCCGGCCAGGAGCCTCTCCTCCGCCTCGCGTGGCAGGGGCGCCTCGGTCGTGAAGCGGTAGACCTTCTCGACCCCTCGCTTCGGGGAGAGAAGGGCGTGGGTCAGGGGACCGTCGTTCGTCAGGAGCAAAAGCCCCACCGTGTCGCGGTCGAGCCGTCCGCAGGGGAAGAGCTCAAGGCGTGCATACGCGGGCGGTACCAGCTCGGTCACGACCGGGAGCCGTCCGTCCTCGGTGGCACTCACGTACCCTCGGGGCTTATTGAGCCAGAGGTAGACAAAGCGGCGGTAGATGACCGGCTCGCCGTCCAGCGTCACGGCATCGGCCTCGGGGTCGATCGCCATGTCCTGTGCGGCGGCCGCCACACCGTTCACCGTGATCCTGCCACGGCGGACGGCCTGCGCCGTCTCCCGACGGGAAAGGAGACCGACCGTCGTAAAATACTTATCAAGACGCATGGGCATTCCCCTTTCCTGCTTGCTTCGCATCGGCGCGAGCGTATCTATTGTACCACAAAAGCCCCGACTTGTAAAGAGAAACGCGAAGATTTCATACCACACCCCCAAGAGCAGTAGGCTCCCCTCGAAAAGAAAAGCCCCCACACGGGGGCTTTCTTCGCTATGTAAACAAAACCTTACTCCTTGATCACCGCATCGAAGGCATCCCTCGCCTCGCGGTAGAGGTAGAGCGAGCCGAGGATAAAGAGTGGCATCCCGGTCTCCTTTGCCCTCCTGAGGGCGGCACGCATCGCCGCCTCGACGGTAGGGAAGGGGGTCGCCTCGGCACCGCCGGTCCTCCAGGCCTCGGCCAGCGCCACAGCATCGAGCGCGCGAGGATTGTCGGGGCGCACGCAGAAGACCTCGGCGGTCATTTGGGACAGCGTCGCGATCATCGCCGTGTAGTCCTTGTCGCGCATCACGCCCGTGAGGAGCAGGAGCCTTTCGCTGTACAGCCGCGCAATGCTGGCCGCCGCCGCCGCGATCCCCTCGGGATTGTGCGAGCCGTCAAACACCACATCGGGGGAATGACTGAGATATTCAAAGCGCGCCGGCCAGGTGACGCTCGCCATGCCGCGCCGCAGCGCCTCCTCGGGGATCGTGAGCCCCCCTTGGCGCAAAAGGGTCAGGGCCTCGAGCACCAGCGCGGCATTCGACGGCTGATACAGGGCGGCAAACGGGATCCTGACGTCGTCCTCCTCCCGGTAGGAGAAGGTCGTACCGTAGGGCGTGACCTCGCCGACCGTAAGGGCCCCGGGGTCGGCAAAGGTGATGGCCACTCCCCTCGCCGCGGCCTCGGCCGCAAGGACGGCGCGCACCTCGGGGGAGACAAAGCCGGCGACGGCCGGCGCCCCCGTCTTAAAGATGCCCGCCTTCTCGCGCGCGATCGCCTCGACGGTATCGCCGAGGATGGCGGTGTGGTCGAGCGAGATGCCGGTCACGACCGACAGGAGCGGGTCCTCGATCACATTGGTGGCATCCAGCCGTCCGCCGAGCCCCACCTCGATGACCGCCACATCCACCCCCTCGCGGAAAAACCAGAGGAAGGCGGCGGCCGTGATCAGCTCAAACTCGGTCGGGCGGTCGTCCATGGCATCGGCATGCGGGCGCACCTCCTCCATAATGCGGCAGAGGGCCTCGTCGGAGATCGGCTCACCGTCGATCTGCATCCGTTCGCCAAAGCGGTAGATGTAGGGCGAGGTAAAGAGCGCCGTGCGATAGCCGGCGGCGCGCAGGACGGAGGCGAGCATCGCACTCGTCGAGCCCTTGCCGTTCGTGCCCGCAATGTGGATGCAGCGGAGGTGCCTCTGCGGATCACCGAGCGCGCGGCAAAGCGCCGTAATGCGCGAAAGGCCGGGGCGGCTGCCCTGCCATTCGGTCGCGTGAATGTACGCCATGGTTTCTTCGATCGTCATTGTCGTGTCAGCCTTTCAAGCTCGCGGCGGATCGCCGCCGAGCGGAGGAGAGTGTAGAGCAGATAGGATTCCAGCGCGATCACCGCAAGGTAGATCAGGATGCGGAAAAGGAGAGGATTGAAGCCGTAAAAGCGCGAGAGCGCAAGGCTCTTGATGAGGATCGAGCCGATGCCGTGCGCCGCCCCGTCGCAAAGGAGCACAAGGGGGAAGGGCCAGGCCCGTCCGTAGCGCCTCTCCCCACGGCGGAAGAAGAGGGGCACGACCCCCGAGACCGCCCCGACGGCGGCCGCCCCGACCGTGATGAGCGGCAGGGGTGCCTGCCCCGCCAAGAGGCAGGAGAGCAGATCGGCCGTCGCGCCGACCGCCGCCCCGATCACGGGGCCCATCGTCATTCCGGCAAACACCACGGGCATCCCCTCGACCGTCAGGCGGACGGGTCCCGCCCCCTGGAGCATCTTGGCGAGGAGCCCGAGGAGGAAGGAGAGCGCCGCCAGGAAGGCGGCCATGCACAAAAGGCGGGTGTGATGGCGGACGGTGTCGCGGTGGCCGCGCGGCTCACCGCTCTGCGGTTCTTGTTTCATAAAAAAATCCTCCTTTCCCGATCTTGCGGCGGAAAAGAGGACACTCTCTCGTCGGAAGCGGGATGCAGAACCGTTACCGCGGCGGCATGCAGCCTCCTTCGTCCGAACGGCAACTCCCCGTCCCTTCGGCACTTCACGCAGCGGTTCTTACTCTTCAATATGCCCTTATTATACACGGGAAAGCCTTCTTTGTCAAGGGGGGACGGGAAGTTAGAAAAACGCGCCCGGCCTCTTGACTTCCTTCGCCCGCTGTGTTATATATGAAGTATGAACTTAAGGGAGATACTGCCATGAAAGCCTTAGGAACCGTCACGCCGCACCGCGGCCAGAATTCCGTTACCGTCAAGGAGTGCGTCGAGCGCGACGGCATTCTTTCTCTGCTTCTTGCCGACAGCGCCGACGAGCACCTCGCGAACCGCATGCTCGGCAAGGCCAAGGAGCCGACCCGTGTCTACCTCCGCGAGGAGGGCGAGACCCTTGCCTGGGCGCCCGATCCCGCCGCCCCCTTCTGCCCCCTCTGCGCCGCCGACAGTCCGCATATCCTCGAGCGCCTGGCCACGGCCGCCGGCATCGGACAAACGAAGGAGACCTACGGCCACGGCGTCACCCTGACCGTTAAGGGCAACGACCTCCGCTTCCGCGCCGCCGAGTGGCGGGAGGGTAAGCACCTCTGCCACGACGCCGTCTATGCTGCCTCCTACGCCAACCGCCACTTCAACCTCACCTCGATCCGCGAGATCGATGCCGATACCCCCGTCTCCGAGGTGAGAAGCGGTACCCTCTTCAAGGAGATGTCGGACGATATCACCCCGATGCACATCAACGGCACCTACATCGCAGGGAACCACGGCTATTACATCATCGCCGCCATCCCGAACGCGGCAGGGAAGACCGAGCGCGACATCGGCTCGGTCTGGCAGACCGCCGCCGACGATACCCTCGTGCTCGTCCGCGCCGATGCCGAGACTCTCTGGCTCTGCCCCTTCAGCGACGAGGCCATGCAGACCGGCAAATTCTCCTACGTCGCCCTCCACGAGGGTGAGACCCTGACCCATGTCCGCGGCGCCGCCGATCCTGCCCCCATCGCCGTCACCGCCGAGGCAACGCGCACGCAATTCCGCCCCGGCATCAATCATGTCACCCGTCAGGCCTTCCTTGAGGGCGAGGCCGAGGTCGACCTCACCCGTGACGGCATCTACACCGCCGAGTTCATCGACCTTTACGAGCGCTACGATATTATTTACCTTCCCCCGATGCTCACCTACCTTATGGAGAACGTCGGCTCCTGCGATAACGCGAGCCATTGGCTCGACCTCCATCGGGAGGCCTACGCCACGGTGCACTACGCCTACCGTTTTGAGAAGAACGGCGCCTGTGTCGTCTTCTGCTACTACGAGTTCAAAAAGGATGTCGATGTCGCCATCATCGCGGGCGTCCAGTCGATCCCCATGCCGGGCGACCACTATGTCTACGTTCCCGGCACCGCCACCTGCGCGACTCCCCGTCTTCAGAAGGAAAAGGAGGTGATCGACCTCTCGGCCGAGAGTGACCTCCTTGACCCCGAGCGCCTGCCGACCACCTACTTCCAGCTCTCGGATCCCGAGGGCTCGTGCTCGATGAACCTCGGCTATGTCCCGGGCTACGGCTATGCCGACTCCGCCCTCCGCCGCCGTTACCTCGGCAAGGGCGCCTCGAACCTCGCCTTCTATTACACCACCTATAAAATGTACCCGAAGCTCCTCGCCAACACGAAATTCCCGGCGGGGCAAACGATCGATTTCATCGCCTACCGCATCCCGGGCTACGCCACCGACCCCGACTAAGTCGGATCGTAGCCATGTCGTTCTGTGAGCCAAGGAGTTGTTCCTGAGTATTGTCTTCCTAAGACCGCTTGGCCTCCGACTTTCCTCGCCAACACGAAATTCCCGGCGGGGCAAACGATCGATTTCATCGCCTACCGCATCCCGGG
>JAZSGE010000144.1:0-18232 GCA_045532575.1 Eubacteriales bacterium
TGATTGTGTAACCGTTTCCGTCGAGAGTACCCGTGAAAGGGTTGTTGTTTTTGTAAGTATCGCTTACAGCAACACCCGCGTTCCAGGTAGCATCGATCGTGATGTCATTCGCAAGGTAATAGTTACCGTCAGCAGTCATAGCCGCAAAGCCCGCTGCATCGGTAATTGCCGTACCCTCGGCAACGTAACCGGTGTCAACTTTACCGATATTGATGGGGTCTTCCGCACCCACAGTGATGCACGCCGCAAAAGCAGATAGCAACATTGCAGATACAAGAATAACAGAGATGAATCTTTTCATTTCAATATCTCCTTTATATAATATTACATATTATTATAACATAATTAGGAAGAAAAGTCAACCGAGCATTGGGGTGATACTCTTAACGGAGTATCACGCCAGTTTTATTTGCCTACGGCGAGTTATATTGCTACGCAGTGATATTCGGCTTACGCCGAGTGATATTCGCTACGCGAGTTTTGTGACGAATAAAATATCACTGTGAGGCGTAGCCGAACAATATCACTGCCCGCAAGGGCAATATCACTCTTTGCGAAAGCAAAGAATATCACTCATAGACAGCAGAAAAAGAGAGAGTCTTACGGAATTTTGCTTCCGCATGACTCTCCCTTCTGTTTTATCGCCAGTTTCGCATTTGTTTTACAAATGCATCGGGCTGTGCCCATACCCCTATCTTATTTCTCCGATAAGGACATCACCCATTTACAGTGTATCCTTTTTTTGTCATCTTCGAGGTTGGCTATTTCCGCTTTCGCGGAGCAACGACGTATGGCGCACGTTATGCCCCCGAGGGTCAGAAGGAGAAGCCCGTCATATCCATCTCAAAGATCTCGCGCCGGCCGCGCGAAACGGCATCAAAGGAGATGCGGCTACCGTCACGGTTCCAGCGCGCGTGGAGGTCGCAGCGGGCGTCCTTGCAGTCGGGAACCGGATAGGGAGAATAGGTCTCAACGAGGGTCGCGGCGCGGCCGGTGGCGCGCTCCTGGATGAAGATGCGGCGGAAGCCGTCCTTATCCGGATAATCGTCACCGATGAGATAGCGACCGTCGGGCGAGAGAGAGCAATGGATATCCCAGCCCTTCGATAGGGCGTGCAATTCGCCAAGACCGATGTTCTCGTAGTCCCCCGTCACCATATTGACGCGGTATACACCGTTCTCTTCACCGGTCGGGCGACAGTAGGCGATCATGTGGATGTCGTCCTCCCACCAGTAGTGAGACACCATCTCGTCAAAGATCAGGGTAAGATTACCGTCAAGATCGCCCGAAAAGAGGGTGGTCAGCCAGCGGCCCGACTCGTTCTTGAAGTTGCGGTAGAGGAAGAGATAGCGCGTGCCCCCGGGATTGAAGGTGATGTGGTTGACCACCATCTTGGTGTCGCGGCGTCCCTCAAGCGGAAAGCGCTCGTAAAGCTCGCGGCAATTCCAAAGCATCCGCGTGCTCCCCGTCTTGAAGTCGGTGAGGAAGACACCGTCCTCCTCGGGATGGGGGATGGCGGCGTAGGGATCGGGCAGGTTTGGGTAGCCGTAGCCCGGGCGGAAGTCCCAGATGCGGCTGAAGTTGATGCCAAGGCCAAAGCGCCCGTCACGCGAAATGCACCCCGAGGCGTGGTCAAAAAGACGGCGCTCACCGGTATCGAGGTCATGGCGGACGGTGCGGTGCCGCGAGGCCTCCCCGTCAAAGATGTTATAAAAGACGGTGTTCTCGCCGTTGCCCGCGTACTGCAGCATCGCCCCCTGCTGAAAGCTCCAGCAATCGGTCTCGAGGAAGGGGGTGAAGTGCCCGTCCTCAAGAAAGCCGAGCTCGGCCATATCCCCCTTCGCGTTCAGGCGACCGTCGAAGGGGAGGCGGTGGGCAAGATGCCGCCGCCCGTCGGGCGAGTAGGGCATAAGATCGTAGTAGCCGAAGACGTAGTGCCCGTCCTCGGGGGTCAGGGTGCGAATCGGCACAAGGGTACTTCTAACGCCATCAAATTGTAAAGAAAACTTCATATTAAGACTCCTTGTCGGCAGGGATGCCGTCGGGGAGCACGGCGGTATAGAGATCGCGCACCACGTACCAGGCGCGCTTCGGAATGCGATACTCGTTCAGGATGCCCTTGTTGTTGTAGCCGCGCGGACGCTGATTCGCCACTATGCGGAGGAGAGCCGAACGCGTGTCGCAATACTGCCAGAGGATCGTGCCGGCCACACGCTTGTTCTTCATCAGGAGCGGCAGGGCACGGCAGTAGTAGTCCTCCTGGTATTCCTCGGTCCAGCGGATGGGGGCGAAGGGATCGGTATCGCCGGCGATGGCGCCGATGCCGAACTCGGAAACGACGAGGGGCTTATGATTGACGCCGCGCTCCTTCATCCTGGCCTCGACCTTATCAATGAATTCCGGCCAGATCTCGGGCTCTTCCTCACGGCCGCCGCCAAAGACGTTGCCGTACCAGACGGGATAGACGTTGATCGACACGACGTCGCAATAGTCCATACAGATGTCGTCGTGCGGATGGTTGCAGGCGTAGGTGATGACGCGCGAGGGGTCGAGAGAGCGCACGGTCTCAAAGAGGGCTTTAAGGAGCGCCGGGGCGGCCTCGACCCCGGTGTGTGCCTCGTTCTCGAGCCCCCAGAGGACGATCGAGGGGTGGTTCTTGTCGCGGGTGATCATCTCGTGATGCATCGTGATGGCGCGCTCCCGGACGAGGGGATTGGCGACAGCGGCGGGATCGAAGCCCCACATCGGGATCTCCTCCCAAAAGAGAAGCCCCATCTCGTCGAGAAGATCGAGGGTGAGCTTGGAATTCGGGTAATGCGAGCCGCGCACCATATTACAGCCGGTCTTTTTGATGATATCGAGGTCGCGCTTGATGATAGCGGGGGGCACGGCGAAGCCCGAGGAGGGGTGATCCTCGTGGCGGTTGACGCCGCGCAGCTCGATCCTTCTGCCGTTCAAAAGAAGGCTCTGCCCCTCGGTGCGGAAGTCACGGAAGCCGACGCGCTCGATGAGTCTGTCACCGGCGAAGGTCGCGGTGACGGTATAGAGGTTGCCTTGGTAGATATCCCAGAGCTGAAGGTCTTCAAGGCGGCCGAGAGAGAGCGTGACGGTGGTCTCGCCACGGACGCTGATCTCCTTCGAGACCGTCACATCGCCAAGCGTGACGGTGAGGGTGTCGGTCACCTCCTCGCCGAAGCCCGTGAGGGTAACGTCAACCTCGACGTCGGCCGAGCGATCGCCGACGTCCAGGGTATAGCGGACGTGCATACGGAGGATGGCGGCACGCGCAAAGCCGTGAAGCTCGACGCCGCGGATAAGGCCACCCCAGTTGTACCAGTCGGTGCGGCGGAGCGGAATGGTGTCGGTCGAATTATGGTAGGCGCTGACGCGCACGGCCAGCGAGTGCGTCCCCACCCCGATGTGCGGCAGATCGACCCCAAATTCCATAAAGGGGCCGTAGTGGGAGGCGACGGGGGCGCCGTCCACCCACACCTCACACTCGTTGTTCACCGCGCCGAAGACGAGGCGGGCATGCTCGTTTTTGGCCGTAAAGTCGGTGAAGTACCAGACGTCACCGGTGTACTCGAAAAGGTCAAGCTCGAGATTCCAGCACGAGGGAACCGTGGCAAGGCGAAGGTCGGCCGGGGGTGTCTTGAACCATTCCTCGCGCTTGCCGACGCCGTCGGGGTCGGGCTTCATACGCCAGGAGGTCAGCTCGGTAAGGTCGCTTCTTCCTATATCAAAATAACGGATCATAGGGGGGCTCCTTTGATTTTCTTGGTATCGCCTTGAGTATAGCACACTCCTCCCTCCATTTCAAGGACGTAGGGGAGAAAATATAAAATATTTTTGGGAAGAGACACTTCGCCCTTGACAAAGCGGGTAGGCGGTGTTATAATATGTAAGAAATTGATCTTTAAGTCGGCACAGAGAGGCCGACAAGGTTCCATAGCACGGTCGGCCCCCCGTGGGGTCGGGCGCCCTTTTTGTGAGTCTTGTCGGTGTCGGCAAGGCTTTTTTTGTCGGATAAACGGAGGGCGAGCGATGCAAAAGAAGGCACAGATCCTCGATGGGGCGGGTATCACCCGCGCCATGGCACGCATCACGCACGAGATCATCGAGCGCGGCCACGGGGCCGAGGACATCTGCCTGCTCGGCGTGCGGAGCCGCGGCGTGCCGCTGGCACGGCGCCTCGCCGACAACCTCGAGCGCTTTGAGGGCATCCGCGTGCCGGTCGGCATCCTGGATATCACCCGTCATCGGGACGATCTGAGCGAGGAGGAGCGCGAGAGCGTCATCGTCTCCCAGCATATCCCCTGTGACGTCAGCGAGAAGACGGTCATCATCGTCGATGACGTGCTCTTTACCGGGCGCACGGCGCGCGCCGCCATGGAATCGGTCTTTGCCGCCGGCCGCCCGCGGGCCATCCGCCTGGCCGTCCTCATCGACCGCGGCCACCGCGAGCTGCCCATCCGCCCCGATTACGTCGGCAAGAACGTGCCGACCTCCAAGACCGAGAAGATCTCGGTGCTTCTTAATGAAACCGACGGCGAGGATGCCGTTTACATCTGCGATCTGTGAAAGGAGCCACGAAATGAAAGCTGCAATGTCTGCCCGTGATGTGATGACAGCGACCCGCTGTAAGGCTTTTGGCTTTCTCGCCGAGAGGGGGATCTCCCTTCCCTCGGAGGCTCTTATTTTTCCCGGCTTTTGTGATGTGCACGTGCACTTCCGTGAGCCGGGCTTTTCTTATAAAGAGACGATCGCCACGGGGAGCCGCGCCGCGGCGCGCGGCGGCTATACCTCGGTCCTGACGATGCCGAACCTTTCCCCCGTACCCGATGACCCTGCGACCCTTGCGGCTCAGCTCTCGCTGATCCGCCGCGATGCGGTGATCGACGTGCGCCCCCTCGGCGCGATCACGCGCGGTGAGCGCGGCGAGGAGCTGTCCGACATGGAGGGGATGGCCCCCGATGTGGCCGGCTTTTCGGATGACGGGCGCGGCGTACAGAGCGAGGAGATGATGAAGGCCGCGATGGAGCGCGCCCGGGCGCTCGGCAAGCCGATCGTTGCGCACTGCGAGGTCAATGACCTCCTCTTCGGCGGCTACATCCATGACGGGGAGTACGCGAGGGCCCACGGTCACCGCGGCATCTCATCCGAGAGCGAATACGCCCAGATCGAGCGCGATCTCTTCCTCGCCGAGAGGACGGGGTGCGCCTACCACGTCTGCCACATCTCGACCAAGGAGAGCGTGGCCCTCATCCGCGCCGCCAAGGCCCGGGGGGTGGACGTCACCTGTGAGACGGCGCCGCACTACCTTGTGCTTGACGAGGGCGACCTCAGGGAGGAGGGGAGATACAAGATGAATCCCCCCCTGCGCGCGGCCGCCGACCGCCTGGCCCTCCTCGAGGGAGTGCTCGACGGGACGATCGACATGATCGCGACCGACCACGCCCCCCACTCGGCCGAGGAAAAGAGCCGCGGGCTCGAGGGCAGCTCCTTCGGGATCGTGGGGATCGAAACGGCGTTTGCCACCCTGTATACCCACCTTGTGTGCCCCGGCATCCTCGCGGAGGAGCGCCTTTGCGAGCTTCTGGTCACGGCGCCGCGCGCGCGCTTTGACCTTCCCCTCGGCGAGGACTTCACCGTCTTCAGCCCCGAGGAATTCACCGTTGACCCCGAGGAGTTCCTCTCCAAGGGGCGCGCCACCCCCTTCGCCGGCGAGCGCCTCCGCGGCGTTTGCCTCCTGACCGTGAAGGGCGATACCGTTGTTTACAAAAAATAAAAGATAGAGAGAAAAAGAGAGGAAACCATCATGGCAAAGAGAACCGATCTTAAGAAGATCCTCATCATCGGCTCGGGCCCGATCGTTATCGGTCAGGCGGCAGAGTTCGACTACGCGGGCACGCAGGCCTGCCTCGCCCTCAAGGAGGAGGGCTACGAGGTCGTCCTCGTCAACTCCAACCCCGCGACCATCATGACCGACACGACGATCGCCGACAAGGTCTACATGGAACCCCTGACGCTTGAGTACATTGCAAAGATCCTCCGTCACGA
Organism: Eubacteriales bacterium; assembly: GCA_045532575.1. GTDB lineage: Bacteria > Bacillota > Clostridia > Oscillospirales > CAG-272 > UBA1740. The sequence continues at coordinate 6,061 of JAZSGE010000144.1, forward strand.
GCGCCCCGATGCCATCGTCCCCGGTATCGGCGGTCAGACCGGCCTGAACCTCGCCATCCAGCTTGAGAAGCGCGGCATCCTGAAGGAGTGCCACGTCGAGCTGCTCGGTACGCCGAGCGAGAGCATCGAGCGCGCCGAGGACCGCGAGATGGTCAAGGTGCTCTGTGCCTCGATCGGTGAGCCCACCATCCCCTCCGAGATCATCTACACGGTCGAGGAGGCCAAGATCGCGGCCGAGCACATCGGCTATCCCGTCGTTCTGCGTCCCGCCTTCACGCTGGGCGGCACGGGCGGCGGCTTTGCCTACAACGAGGAGGAGCTTGTCGAGATCGTCACGAACGGCCTCGCCCTCTCGCCCGTCGGCCAGGTGCTGGTCGAGAAGAGCGTGCGCGGCTACAAGGAGATCGAGTTCGAGGTCATGCGTGACTCGACCGACCGCGCCATCACGATCTGCGGTATGGAGAACGTTGACCCCGTTGGCGTTCACACCGGTGACTCGATCGTTGTTGCCCCGATCCTCTCGCTCCCCGAGCACGAGCTCAAGATGCTCAACGCAAGCGCCCTGAAGATCATCCGCGCCCTCGGCATCGAGGGTGGCTGTAACGTCCAGTACGCCCTGCACCCGACGACGGGGGAATACTTCCTCATCGAGGTCAATCCGCGCGTCTCGCGCTCGTCGGCCCTCGCCTCGAAGGCCAGCGGCTACCCGATCGCGCGTGTCACGGCCAAGATCGCCGTTGGTATGACGCTTGACGAGATCGAGCTCCCCGGCACGACGGCCGCCACCGAGCCCCGCCTCGACTACATCGTGGCGAAGTTCCCGCGCTTCCCCTTCGACAAGTTCACCTCGGCGCCGAACATCCTCGGCACGCAGATGAAGGCGACGGGCGAGGTCATGGGCATCGGCTCGACCCTCTCGGAGTGCATGCTGAAGTCGGTGCGCTCGCTCGAGATCGGTGTCAACCACTTCTATATGGCGAAGTTCGATGCCATGTCGATGGACGAGCTGACCGACTACGTCAAGACCTTCCGCGCCGATAACATCTTTGCCGTTGCCCAGATGTTCCGCCTTGGGGCGAGCATCGAGGCGGTGCACGAGGCCACGATGATCACCGAGCTCTTCCTCGAGTGCATCAAGGGCATTGTCGAGATGGAGGGCATCCTCAGGGAGAAGCCCCTCGATACGCGCGCCCTTGCCGCCGCCAAGACGCTCGGCTTCTCGGATCCCTTCATCGCCAAGCTCTGGGGGACGACCGAGATGGCGGTGTGCGAGCTCCGCAAAAAGAACGGCATCGTGCCCGTCTTCCGCATGGTCGATACCCTGCACGCCGGGGCGTACATTCCCTACTTCTATTCCTCCTACATGGGTGAGAATCAGTCGATCCTCACCGATAAGAAGAAGGCGATCGTGCTCGGCGCCGGCCCGATCCGTATCGGCCAGGGTGTGGAGTTCGACTACTCGACGGTGCACGCCGTGACCACCATCAAGAATTCGGGCTACGAGGCCATCATCATCAACAACAACCCCGAGACGGTCTCGACCGACTACACGACCTCGGACAAGCTCTACTTCGAGCCTCTGACGCCCGAGGACGTCATGAACATCATTGACTTTGAGAACCCCGAGGGCGCGCTTGCCTCGCTCGGCGGACAGACGGCGATCAACCTCGCCGAGCCCCTCCGCCGCCGCGGTGTGCGCATCATCGGCACCGATTGCGACGCCATCGACCGTGCCGAGAACCGCGACCTCTTTGAAAAGCTCCTCGAGGAGCTCGAGATCCCGCAGCCCGAGGGCCGCGCCGTCACCAAGATCGAGGACGGCGTTGCCGCCGCCGCGAGGATCGGCTATCCCGTGCTCGTCCGCCCCTCCTTCGTGCTTGGCGGGCGCGCCATGCAGATCGTGGCCAACGAGGCACAGCTCCGCCACTATCTGAAGACCGCCGTTGAGATCGACGAGGACAAGCCCGTCCTTGTTGACAAGTACATCACCGGTAAGGAGGTCGAGGTCGATGCCATCTGCGACGGCCGCGACGTCTTCGTCCCCGGCATTATGGAGCTTGTCGAGCGCACCGGTATCCACTCGGGTGACTCGATCAGCGTGTACCCCTCCTTCTCGATCTCGGATCGCGTGAAGGGCATCATCCTGCAGTATGCGAAGAAGCTCGGCCTTGGCATCGGCATTGTCGGTCTTTACAACATTCAGTTTATCGTTGACAAGGAAGAGCGCGTCTACATCATCGAGGTCAACCCGCGCTCCTCGCGCACGGTGCCCTTCCTCTCGAAGGCGACCGGCTATTCTCTCGCCGACATTGCGACCGAGGTCATCCTCGGCAAGTCGCTGAAGGAGCAGGGGATCTTTGATATCTATCCCCCCGAGAAGAAGCGCTGGTACGTCAAGGTGCCGGTCTTCTCCTTCAACAAGATCCGCGGGCTTGACGCCTACCTCTCGCCCGAGATGAAGTCGACCGGCGAGGCCATCGGCTACGACGATAAGCTCAACCGCGCTCTCTACAAGGCCCTCCAGGCCTCGGGCATGCGCCTGCAGAACTACGGCACCGTCCTTGCGACCATCGCCGACAAGGACAAGGAGGAGGCCCTGCCCCTCATCCGCCGCTTCTACGATCTCGGCTTCAACATCGAGGCGACCGAGGGCACGGCAATGTTCTTGAAGAAGAACGGCATCCGCACGCATATCCTCGGTAAGATCGGCAACGGCTCGAACGAGATCCCCGAGGCCATCCGCCAGGGCCACATCGCCTATGTCATCAACACCTCGGAGATCGGCTCGACGACCGGCACGCATGACGGCCACGAGATCCGCAAGCTGGCGACCGAGAACAACGTGAACATCTTCACCTCTCTTGACACCGTCAAGGTCCTGCTTGACGTCCTTGACGAGACGACGCTCCGCATCTCGACCATTGATGCGTAAGAGGCGGCCATGAAGCAAAGTTTTTTTGACATTATCGAGAATACCCCCCTGACCGAGAGCGTTTACCGCCTCGTCCTCCGGGGGGACACCTCCGAGATCACCCGTCCCGGACAGTTCGTGAACATCGCCCTCGAGGGCAACTTCCTGCGCCGCCCGATCTCGGTGTGCGACTGCGAGGGGGAGCGGCTCACCCTGCTCTACAAGGTGGTCGGCAAGGGCACGGCGCAAATGGCAAGGATGACGGCCGGCGAGCGGCTCGACATTCTCACGGGCCTTGGGAACGGCTACGACGTTACGGCGGCGGGAGAAGCGCCCCTCCTCATCGGCGGCGGCGTTGGCGTGCCCCCCCTCTATATGCTCGCAAAGCAGCTGATCGCCGCCGGTAAGCGCGTGCGCGTGATCCTCGGCTTCAACACGAAAAGCGAGGTCTTCTACGAGGAGGAGTTCCGTGCCCGCGGTGCTACCGTGACCGTCACAACGGTCGACGGCTCGCACGGCATCCGCGGCTTTGTGACTGCGGCGCTTGACGAGGCGCCCTACACCTACTTCTACACCTGCGGCCCCGAGCCGATGCTGAAGGCCGTCCACGCGGCGACCGCAACGAGCGGCGAGATGAGCTTTGAAGAGCGCATGGGCTGTGGCTTTGGCGCTTGCATGGGCTGCTCCTGCAAGACCCTGACAGGGAATAAGCGCATCTGCCGCGAGGGCCCCGTCCTCAAGAAGGAGGAGATCCTATGGAACGCTTAAAGGTCAACCTGGCGGGCCTTCCGCTCGATAACCCGATCATCCCGGCGAGCGGCACCTTCGGCTTTGGCTATGAGTTCGCCGAGCTTTACGACATCAATATCCTCGGCACCTTCTCCTTCAAGGGGACGACGCTCGAGCCGCGCTTCGGCAATCCGACGCCGCGCATCGCCGAGTGCACGGCGGGCATGATCAATGCCGTCGGCCTCCAGAACCCCGGCGTTGACAAGGTCATCGCGGAGGAGCTGCCGAAGATGCGCCGCGTCTTCCATAAGCCCGTCATGGCCAACGTCTCGGGCTTTTCGGTCGAGGAGTACCGTAAGACTGTCGAGCGCCTCGATGCCTGCCCCGAGATCGGGTGGTTCGAGGTCAATGTCAGCTGCCCGAACGTCCACGGCGGCGGTATGTCCTTCGGCACGTCGCCCGAGGCGGCCGCCGAGGTCACGCGTGCTGTCCGCGCGGTGACGAAGAAGCCGCTCTTTATCAAGCTCTCCCCGAACGTCACCGATATCGTCTCGATCGCCAAGGCGTGCGAGGCGGCCGGGGCCGACGGGATCTCGCTCATCAACACAATGCTCGGGATGCGGATCGACCTCCGCCGTCGCCGCCCCGTCATTGCCAACACGATGGGGGGCTTTTCGGGCCCTGCCATCTTCCCGGTTGCCGTCCGCATGGTCCACCAGGTGGCGCACGCCGTCACGATCCCGGTCATCGGGATGGGGGGCGTTTCGACCGCCGAGGACGTCCTCGAGATGATGATGGCCGGTGCCACCGCCGTCGAGGTCGGGGCCGCCAACCTTGTCGATCCCTTTGTCTGCAAGCGGATCATCGAGGAGCTGCCGGAGGTCATGGCGACCTACGGGATCTCCTCGCTTGAGGGACTTAAGATCTGATCACCGACCGATAGTAAGAAAGGAATATATCATGGGAAAAGACGTAATCATCGCCTGCGACTTTGACAGCGCAGAAAAGACCTTTGCCTTCCTCGATCGCTTCACGGGGAGAAAGCCCTTTGTGAAGATCGGTATGGAGCTCTACTACGCCGAGGGGCCCGCCATCGTGCGCGCCATCAAGGAGAGAGGCCACAAGATCTTCCTCGACCTCAAGCTCCACGATATTCCCACCACCGTCAAGAAGGCGATGGCCGTGCTCTCGCGCCTTGACGTCGATATGACCAACCTGCACGCGGGCGGCACGCGCCCGATGATGGAGGCCGCCCTCGAGGGGCTCACCCGCGAGGACGGCACGCGCCCCCTCCTGATCGCCGTGACCCAGCTCACCTCGACTGACGAAGAGACGATGCACCGCGACCTGCTCATTGAGGAGAAGATCGAGAACGTCGTTATGCACTATGCGGCAACGGCCGGAGAGGCCGGCCTTGACGGTGTTGTCTGCTCGCCGCGCGAGGCCGAGGCCGTGCACGCACGGTGCGGCAAGTCCTTCCTCACGGTGACCCCCGGCGTCCGCTTTGCCGACGGTGATGTTGGCGACCAAAAGCGCGTCATGACGCCTGCCGAGGCCAAGCGCATCGGCTCCGACTACATCGTGGTCGGCCGTCCGATCACCGCCGCCGCCGACCCCGTAGCCGCTTACGAGCGCTGCGTTGCCGAATTTTGTGACTAATTTGGAAAGGAAGATTTACAAAATGGAAAACCTTCAGAAGCTGATCGCCCGTGACCTTCTTTCGATCCGCGCGGTGTTCTTCCGCCCTGAGGAGCCCTTCACCTGGGCGAGCGGCATCAAGAGCCCCGTCTACTGTGACAACCGCCTGACCCTGACCGCCCCCGCCGTCCGCACCGACGTTGAGGAGGGGCTGGCCGCCACCATCCGCGAGGTGTATCCCGAGGCCGAGGTGCTGATGGGTACCTCGACGGCGGGCATTGCCCACGCCGCCATCACCGGCCATCTGCTCGGCCTGCCGATGGGCTACGTCCGCTCGGGGGCCAAGGATCACGGCCGCCAGAACCAGATCGAGGGCCGCCTTGAGCCCGGCCAGAAGGTCGTTGTTGTCGAGGATCTGATCTCGACCGGCGGCTCGGTCATCGAGGTCGTGAATGTCCTCCGCGAGGCGGGCGCCGAGGTGCTCGGCATCGTCTCGATCTTCACCTACGGCATGAAGAAGGGCCTCGACCGCCTTGCCGAGGCGAACGTCAAGAACGTGTCGCTGACGAACTTTGACGTCATTGCCGAGGTCGCCGCCGAGGAGGGCTACATCAAGCCCGAGGATATCGCGCGCCTCATCGCCTTCCGCAACAATCCGTCCGACGAGAGCTGGATCGGCAAATGAGGAGCCTCATTGACATCGGGGATCTGTCGGTCGATGAGCTGAGCGCGCTCTTTGCGACCGCCTCCGACATTATCGCGAACCCCGACCGTTACGCCGACGCCTGCCGTCACAAGAAGCTCGCGACCCTCTTTTTCGAGCCGTCCACGCGCACGCGCCTCTCGTTCGAGGCGGCGATGCTCGAGCTCGGAGGGAGCGTGATCGGCTTCTCGGATGCCGACTCCTCGTCGGCCTCGAAGGGCGAGAGCGTGGCCGATACGGCGCGTGTCATTTCGGCGTATGCCGACATCATCGCCATCCGTCACCCGAAGGAGGGGGCCGCCCTTGTGGCCGCCGGGAGTGCGACCGTCCCCGTCATCAATGCCGGTGACGGCGGCCACGCCCATCCGACCCAGACCCTCACCGACCTCTTCACCATCCTCCGCGACCACGGGACGATCGAGGGGTTGACCGTTGGCTTTTGCGGCGACCTGAAGTACGGCCGCACGGTGCATTCGCTGATCGCGGCGCTCTCGCGCTACGCGGGGGTGAAGGTGGTGCTGATCTCGCCCGAGGAGCTGCGCCTCCCCGACTACGTCCGCGAGGGGGTCCTCGAGGCGAAGGGGATGCCCTATATGGAGACGACCGATCTTGAGGGCAGCCTTTCGGTGCTTGACGTCCTCTATATGACGCGCATCCAGCGCGCGCGCTTCCCCGATCCCGATGAGTACGCGCGCCTTAAGGACAGCTATATTCTGACGCCCGAAAAGCTGACGGTCGCGAAGGACTCGCTCTCGATCCTGCATCCCCTGCCGCGCGTGAACGAGATCAGCGTGCGCGTTGACGCCGACCCGCGCGCCCGGTACTTTGAGCAGGTGGAGAACGGGAAGTACGTCCGCATGGCGCTCATCCTGAAGCTGCTCTCCGAGACCGCCGACAGGATCCCCACCGCGATCCCCGGCGAGGTGATGGCCGATGTTATCTGCCCGAACCCCGTCTGCATCACGACCTGCGAGCAGGAGCTTTTGCCGCGCTTCCGCGCCGCCCGTGAAAGCGGCGCCGTCCGCTGTGTCTTCTGCGAGAAGCTCGGTGTGAGAAAGTAAAAAAAGCAAAAGAAAAAGCCCCCGAGGGCTTTTTCTTTTTATCGTTCCCTTCTATCCGCGCGCGAATGCTTCCTTAACTCCTCGATCCGCCGCGGACAGCGGGGGTTCTGGCAGGTATCGCAGGAATTCCAGTTGGTTGCACAACAGATCAGATACTCGCATTCATCGCACCGACATTCGATCCATTTGCCGAATCGGTTCTTCCTCTCCCCGTTCCATTTACAATCTCTGCCGTCGTATCCCGGCATCAGCTTTTCGCGTCGCACAGCATTTCCTCCCGTTGCCCTATCTGTATCGAATGAGCATATTTTGGATATAATATATATCTATATAAGCCATTATAACACAAAAAGGATGTAAAGTAAATATATAATACATTCAAAACGAGGTTAGTATGGCAGTAAAGAGCTTATCCATCCGCATTGAAGAAGAAACACTTGACAAGCTGCACGTGATTGCCGATTACGAGGGCAGAAGCGCAAACAGTCAGATCCTGATCCTTATCCGTGACTGCATCGAGCAGTATGAAGAAAAGCACGGCGAGATCAAGACCGGAAAAAGAGAATAAAAATTCTTGTGATAAAGTTAAAGGTCGCGGAGCTTCTCGAGAAAAAGGGGAAGACCAAATATTGGCTGTATAAGCAGCTTGGCATGAGCTATCAGAATTTCAACCGGATGGTGAACAACGAAACCAGATCCATTCGTTACGAAAACATTGAGGCTCTCTGCTTTTTGTTTGACTGCACCCCCAATGACCTTTTTGAGTTGAGCGAGGAATAAAAAACCGCCCCATGGGCGGTTTTTGTTTTTCTTGGGGGAGGCTATGCTAGCCCTCTCCGTCAGCCTATGGCTGACACCTCCCCCGAAAGGGGGAGGCTAATTTTAACCTTCCCTGGCGAGGGAAGGCTGATGTTAGCCTGCGACTTGCTCGCGGAGGAGAAATTTCGCAAGACAAGGCGCACCGGAGAAAGCAAGGTGCAGGCGTACTAAAGCGTACGTCAAGCCGCTTTCGAGGAGCAACGAAGTATTGCGGAATTTATACCCGCGAGATTAGAAGAGGCCGGAGATCTTACCGTTACTATCTACATCAATCTTCTCTGCGGCCGGGACCTTCGGAAGACCGGGCATCGTCATGATGTCGCCTGTGAGGACAACGATGAAGCCGGCGCCTGCCGAGACCTTGACCTGGCGGACGGTGACGGTGAAGCCCTCGGGCGCGCCAAGCTTGGTCGCATCGTCCGAGAAGCTGTACTGGGTCTTGGCCATGCAGACCGGGATCTTATCGTAGCCGAGGGCCGCGAGGGTCGCGATCTGCTTCTTGGCGGCAGGGGTGAAGGTCACGCCGTCGGCACGGTAGACGCGCTTGGCGACCGCCTCGATCTTCTCCTCGATGGTCACGTCAAGCGGATAGCTGAAGGAGAAGTCGTTCTTCTCCTCGCAGAGTCTTACGACCTCCTCGGCGAGGGCCATGCCGCCCTTGCCGCCGTCGGCCCACACGGTCGAGAGGACGACGTTGACACCGAGGGCGCGGCACTTCTCAATGACGAGGGCGATCTCGGCATCGGTATCGGTCGGGAAGCGGTTGACCGCCACAACGCAGGGGAGCTTATAGACGGTCGTGATGTTCGAGACGTGGCGGAGGAGGTTCGGGATGCCCGCCTCAAGCGCCGCGAGGTTCTCGGTGCCGAGCTCGGTCTTGGCAAGACCGCCGTGCATCTTGAGAGCGCGGACGGTGGCGACCATGACGACGGCATCCGGGTTAAGGCCGGCGGCGCGGCACTTGATGTCAAGGAACTTCTCGGCACCAAGGTCGGCACCGAAGCCCGCCTCGGTGACGGTGTAGTCGCCGAGCTTCATGGCCATGCGCGTGGCAATGACCGAGTTGCAGCCGTGGGCAATGTTCGCGAAGGGACCGCCGTGGACGAAGGCAGGCGTGCCCTCGAGGGTCTGGACGAGGTTCGGCTTCAGGGCGTCCTTGAGGAGCGCGGCCATCGCACCGACAGCGCCGAGCTCACCCGCCGTGACGGGCTTCTCGTCATAGGTGTAGGCAACGACGATGCGCGAGAGGCGCGCCTTCAGATCGTCGATATCCGAGGCGAGGCAGAAGACCGCCATGATCTCGGAGGCGACCGTGATATCAAAGCCGTCCTCACGCGGCACGCCGTTGACACGGCCGCCGAGGCCGTCGGTCACAAAGCGGAGCTGACGGTCGTTCATATCGACACAGCGGCGCCAGGTGATGCGGCGGGGGTCGATGTTCAGACGGTTGCCCTGGTAGATGTGGTTGTCGAGCATCGCGGCGAGGAGGTTGTTGGCCGCGCCGATCGCGTGGAAGTCACCCGTGAAGTGGAGGTTGATGTCCTCCATCGGGACGACCTGCGCGTAGCCGCCGCCGGCGGCACCGCCCTTGACACCGAAGACAGGGCCGAGAGAGGGCTCGCGGAGGGCGACCATCGTGCGCTTACCGATGCGGCGGAGGCCGTCGGCAAGGCCGATCGTGGTGGTGGTCTTCCCTTCCCCTGCGGGGGTCGGGGTGATGGCGGTCACAAGGATGAGCTTGCCATCCTTGCGCGCCGATTCGTTCAGGAGTGCGTAATCGACCTTTGCCTTGTAGCGGCCGTACTGCTCGATGTACTTGTCGTCGATCTCGGCGCGCTTTGCGATCTCGGTGATCGGCTGCATGGGAGTTGCCTGGGCGATCTCAATGTCAGAAAGATAGGCCATGGTAGTGCTTCCTTTCGTCTTTTTGTTATGTTTTGTTTACTTGAAATACTTGACGGCCGAGGCGAACATCTTCATGTCGTATTCGCCGAGGACGTTCTTGTAGAGGCCGGCGCCGATACGCTCGGAGTGGCCCATCTTACCAAAGACGCGGCCGTCGGGCGAGGTGATGCCCTCGATCGCGTAGGTCGAATTGTTGGGGTTATAGCGCACGTCGGCCGTCGGGTTGCCGGCGAGATCGACGTACTGCGTGGCGATCTGACCGTTCTTCGCAAGGGTCTCGATGACCTTGCTCGAGGCGAGGAAGCGCCCTTCGCCATGCGAGATCGGCACGGTGACGATATCGCCGACGTTCATGGCCGAGAGCCAGGGCGACTTGTTCGACGAGATGCGGACGCGCACGAGCTTCGACTGGTGGCGGGCGATGGTGTTGAAGGTCAGGGTCGGGCAGGTCTCGTCGGTGTCGATGATCTTACCGAAGGGAACGAGGCCGAGCTTGACGAGGGCCTGGAAGCCGTTGCAGATGCCGCACATCAGGCCGTCACGCCTATCAAGAAGATCGCCGACCGCCTCGCGGATGGCGGCGTTCTTGAAGAAGGCCATGATGAACTTACCCGAGCCATCGGGCTCGTCACCGCCCGAGAAGCCGCCGGGAACAAAGATCATCTGCGACTCGCGGACCTTGGCGGCGAAGTCGGCGGCGCTCCTCGCGATGCCGTCACGGGTCAGGTTGTTGATAACGAAGATGTCGGCCTCAGCACCGGCGTCACGCATCACCTTGGCGGTGTCGTACTCGCAGTTGGTGCCGGGGAAGACGGGGATCAGGACGCGCGGGCGCGCGACCTTGACGGCGGGGGCGCATCTCGTCTCGGCCTTGTAGGCGAAGGCGGGAAGGAGGGTGGCGGGCGCCTCGGCCACAGGGTACACGCTCTCAAGGCGGCCTTCATAGAGGGCGTCAAGCTCGCTCATCGGGAGGGTGACGGCACCGCGGGTGATGGCCGCGCCGTCGGTGGTCTTACCGACGAGGACGGCATCCTCAAGCTCACCGTCGGTCTCGACGAGGAAGGCGCCGTACTTGTAGGCGAAGAGGTCGGCGACGGGGAGGGCCTCGCTGTACGCAAAGCCGAGGCCGTTACCGATGGCCATCTTGTAGACACCCTCGGCGATGCCGCCGTAGGTGGGCGTCCAGGCCGAGAGGATGCGGCCCTCGGAGGCGAGCGACTCCATTCTGTCAAAGAGGGCCTTGAGCGAGGCGACGACGGGCAGGCCGTCCTCGGTGTAGAGGGGCTCAAGGAGGTAGACATTGTGCCCCGCGCCCTTGAATTCGGGCGACGTGACCTCATTCGTCTTGCCGGTGGTAACGGCGAAGGAGACGAGGGTCGGAGGGACGTCAAGATCCTCGAAGGAGCCGCTCATCGAGTCCTTACCGCCGATGGCGCCGATGCCGAGGTCGAGCTGGGCGCGGAAGGCGCCGAGCAGGGCGGCGAGGGGCTTGCCCCAGCGGCGGCCGTCACGGCCGGGCTTCTCGAAGTATTCCTGGAAGGTCAGGTAGACATCACGGAAGGTAGCGCCCGTGGCGACGAGGCGGCAGACGCTCTCGACAACGGCGAGGTAGGCGCCGTGGTAGGGGCTCTTCTCGGTGACGTAGGGGTTGTAGCCCCAGGACATGAAGGAGCAGTCGTCGGTGTGGCCGCATTCGACCGAGATCTTATGCACCATCGACTGGATGGGGGTCTTCTGGTTCTTACCGCCAAAGGGCATCAGGACGGTGCCGGCGCCGATCGTCGAGTCAAAGCGCTCGGAGAGGCCCCGGCGCGAGCAGACGTTCAGATCCGAGACGAGGGCGCGGTAGCCGGCCTCAAAATCAAGCGTCGCGGGCTTTTTGTAATCGGCGGGGGCGGCAGGGGCGATCGAGACGTGCTTCTCGGCGCCGTTCGAGTTCAGAAACTCGCGCGAAAGGTCAACGATGGTCTTGCCGTTCCAGTGCATGCGGAGGCGCGGCTCGGCGGTGACCTTCGCAACGACGGTCGCCTCGAGGTTCTCGCGCGCGGCGGCGGCGAGGAAGGCATCGACATCCTTCGCCTCCACGACGACGGCCATTCTCTCCTGCGATTCGCTGATCGCGAGCTCGGTGCCGTCAAGACCGTCGTACTTCTTCGGTACGGCGTCAAGGTTGATCGAAAGGCCGCCGGCCAGCTCGCCGACAGCGACCGACACACCGCCGGCGCCGAAGTCGTTGCAGCGCTTGATCATGCGGCAGGCGGCAGGATCGCGGAAGAGGCGCTGGAGCTTGCGCTCCTCGGGGGCGTTGCCCTTCTGCACCTCGGCGCCGCAGGTCTCAAGGGAAGAAAGCGTGGGCTTCTTCGACGGGCCTGTTGCACCGCCGCAACAAGTCGGGTCGGAGCCATG
>JAZSGE010000009.1:0-5729 GCA_045532575.1 Eubacteriales bacterium
CTATCGGTATCAACGATCTCCCGGCGCTCGGCTGCCGCGCGAAGCTCGCTCCGCAGCTGACACCATGGAAAGTGGGGAAACATCATATCGCGCTCAAGGAGGATCTCAAAGGCGTCATTCCGCATCTTGACCTCGGCGGTCAGCGAAAGCGACGTCAGAAGTGACGTCTTGCCAACGCCCATGGGGCCGTACACGATCGTCACCACGCCGCGGTCTTCGACAAACTCCGTGTTTTTCGCCTCCTGACGATACAATCGCTCATAGGCGGCGTTTCGGCAAAAGCGGTCAAAAAGCCAAAGCCCCAGGGCCGCCCATGCGATTCCCGGGAGGAATCGGACGGCGGGGGCCAAGTCATGGAGGAGCTTGACAAGCTGTGGATAGATCGCGGCAACATCAAAGCTGGCGATCAGATAGAGGTAAAAGGCGATAAACTCGATTACGATAACGACCGCGCGGAAGTAGATCGCCCACAACAGAAGCCACCACTTGCTATAAGCCGCATGCTCTTGCAAAAACCCGACAAAGCCGCGCAGCCACTCCCGAACAGGGATCACCACGCGGAAGGTGAAGCGCCGCCAAAGGCGGAGAGGACGGCTGTCGCGGTCATTATCGGTATTCTCGGTGTTCGTATACCGCCGAGAATACATCACGAGGACGAGGACCAAGGGCATCAGGACGAGGAGCCAGCGCGAAAGGACGTAGAGAACGTCGGTGACGCACCACCACCACGCGCGGAGGTTCTCACTCGAGAACAGTACCTCGGTGAATTCCGTCCAAAGGGCCTTGAATTCCTCCCAGGTCCAAGGGAAAAGCCTTAAAGGGGGAAAGCGTGAGGGGGCAAATTCCCACGAGGGCATGGCCGTTACCGTGGCAGGCACGGGATTGCCGGCACGTCCGGCCAGGGCCATAACGTAATACGCGATCGAGGTAGCCAGGTCACGGACCGACTCGCCAAGTCGCGGCAGAGCGTTATGGAAGATGAAGCCGCAGGCAAGAAAGGCAAGCGTGATCGCAACGGCTATGTAATGCCGGTAATCGAGCGTGCGGAGACGAGCGAGCTTGTCCTTCATGCTTGCAAGCGCCTCCACGTGAAGCACATGTAGGTGATGAGGAGGAAGAGTGCCAGGGCCCCAAGAACGTAGGCGAGGCGACGAAGCTTAGATCGCATCTGACATTTTCCTCCTGTTAATTGCTACCGCCGGCAACGGAATTAAAAGTATAATACTCGTGCTGTGCTTCTATAATCTCATCCATAGCTACGAAAATGGAAAAACCTTCATCGTAGCACAGAACATCCCACTCGTCAGCGCTCCAATGCAGATGAATTTCGCCATCATGCTCCCTCCATGAGGCCGTAGTGCTGTTGTACTCGCTGCCATGGGACCACTCTCGCCAAGTCATACCTTCCTCGGCATGGTAGGTCGTGCCGTCGATGAAAAAGCTGATGAGTACAATCTCGCGTTCGCCGCAAGCGCAGACACGATCCACGAAGGTATGCCCGAGGGGCTCGTCCGCTATGGTGCGCTCCTGGCCGCAGGAAACACACCTCTCGGTGCGAATGCCGCCCTCGGTACAGGTTGCCGTGGTGCTGACGGTGCGGAACGAATGCACGTGCGAGGTCTTGCCCTCATCACGTCCAAGTGTTGCCGCCCCAATGCACACCGCGAGGACCGCGAAGATCAGAAGGGCAGTTGTGAGAATAGATACTGCTTTTTGTTTCATGTTGTTCTCCTTTGGGCAAGCCCCGTTATCCACGGGGCTTTTTTCTTCTTTTGCGCCAAGCTCGAAGCCCAGCGCGCAACAGCTCGGTCAGAGCAAAGGTCAATACCGTTGTACATACGATAGTGAAAAGCTCATCCATGCCGTCACCTCCTTACCACTTTTTGAAGGGGAGCGAAAGCAAGCGAAACGGCAACCGTAAGATCCACCATGCCACCTTCAAAAGGAAGGTTCCAATCACCTTCAGGCCAAAGCCGACGGTGCTCCCCACAAGCATGATAAGCGGCGAAATGAAGGGCCATATAAGCACAAGCACGACGATCAGGAGCAGAAGACCGAGAAGCATAAGGAACCAATCGGTCTCCTCCACAGGAACGTCGTTCGGCGCGATCAGCCCCGAAATCACGTTGATGGGATCAGCGACAACCGGGAGGATAACAAGCGCCGCGCCCGCCTTGCCGGTGTCGAAGCCGAGAGAGATCACGTCGAAATCGAGAAACACCGTCTCTTGCGCGACATAGCCGTTGATTTCGGGTTTTTCTCCGCCATTAACTGAAAAGGCATCATAGACCAAACCTTTGTCCGTGTAATGCTCATCTGTATCGTCAAAGAGCGCATTATACACGCTGTATTCAGTTACCGCAAAGCGGTACAGCACGGGCACCTCATCAGCCGCAATTATCTTTTGAAGCTCACGCAATACATTCTTAGAGCTTGCCGAGGTATTGTCGTTTTCAACAAGATACCGTTCCTCAAAAAGCTGTATGTCGCTTTCCTTCGAGGCATCCAAGCCCTCGACAAACAGAATATCGTCAATCGTGAAAACACAAAGCGGCGAAAACTCAAGCTCCTCGTAGGCCGATTCTCCCCACAGCTTCTGCCACCAAGAGATATCGGCATCAACGATTGTGGAATAGGTATCGTCCGCCGTCACCGTTTGCAAAACGAGACCTCGCTTCTCCTCGGTATTCTTCAAAAGGTGTAACCTATCGGCATCAATTGACACCTCAAAAAGATCGCCGGAAAAGCCATGAACGGGGAACTCCGAAGTTACGTTAGCGGTATACCACCGCATATACTCCTCAAGCCGTTCCGACGGGATCGTCGCATCATCAAAGGACTTCGGGGCATTGATCGAAAAAAGCCAAGACATTTTAGGGAGAATCCCTTCATCAACGATCGTAAACGTTCCCGTTAAACCGGCATTGCTCGTATGCTGATAAAACGCAAGATCTGTTGTAGACCACGGCTTAATCGAATCGAAAATGGTAGGATAGCTATCGTTAATCCAAGTCTGCGCCTTCGGATTAAAGGACGCACCATACTTGTAATGGGCGTAACTGTTAACGGTAGTTTCGTTCTTCCAAAGCACGCGGCACGTGAGATGATTGTATTTGCTAAAGCTGAAATCCGTGTGATCGGTTTCATAAAAACGATCGCCACCTACATCCGGCCCGGGAGGCGTGCCGTAAACGACATTTGGCGCGCCCATCGTTTGGCCGAGCCAAGGCTTCAGCTCATCGGCACGGGCGGTATCCCAGGTCACAAAAATCGGGGTGGTCTTGTACTCATACCACTCCGAGGTGATCTGCTTAAGACCGCCCACATAGTCATAGATGTACTTTTCGGGAACGCCAAAGAACACGGTCGAAACGGCATCGCAAACTCCCTCATCATCGAATCTACCATTCGCGGCATCATACACACGATTGCGCCACGTGGTGTGGTTCAGCTCAAGAGAAATCGTATCAATGCCGGTATAGGATGATGTCAGGGTGCTCACGAGCTCGGCACCCGGGCCACAGCCCTTGGCATATCCCGTGAAGGTGTAGGCCTTGCCTACCTTATAGTCGCGGAGACGGCCTTCCCCCGTATCAAAAAGCTGTACGCTTGCCACGGTATAGGTACGAGCGCCGTTGTTGGCGGCAGCATACTCCCGGGCGGCTGTCAAAAATGCATTTTCATACTCGATGTAGAAGCGGTAAAAAAGGCTATCCGCAGATCGGCCGAAGCACACAAGGCTTTGGTTCTCAAAGCTCGAGGCGCCAACCGAGAAATTCACCGTATTCTCCCGGCTAAGGTCTAAGGCCTCGCCCGACGGATTATAGAGATAAACAAGAATATAAAAGGCATTCTCGTATTGGCTCCCCTCCTCGCTGTACGCGAGCTCCGAAATCATCATTACCTGCGGATCGGCTGCCGGGTTTTTTCGGTATAGATTGAGATTAAAGCCGGAGGCCTCGAGATCTGCCTCGACCGAGGTGCTGCCAAGAGTCTCCTGAACCGTCGCCGCGCTACTCTTTATGAGAAAGGCGGAGGGAACCCCTCCGCCAATCATCACCAAAAGCATCACGAGCGACAGGACACGCACCACAACTCGTTTTGCCCTTGTCATGACTTAACCTCAGCCGAGAGGCATGTACTCGCGCACCTCGATATCCATACCGTCGTAGACGTTGATAAGGACAAAAGCACTCTCCGAGCAATCGACAATCATCTCGTTGCCCGCCTTCACCGTGATATTGCCGGCCGCAGTAATGCTGCCATCCGCATTCACGACGTAAACGGGGAGGTTCTTCGTGTCATTGTTGTTCACGACCTTAACCGAAGCAAGCTCGCTCGCATTCAGGATAAGGAGACCGTCGAGGTCCTTGTTATCAGAAGTGGAGCAATTAGCCCATACGTCGGAAGTCTCGGTATAACTGCCGTTGTAACATGTCCCCTCGAGATACACGTGACCGTTCGCGGCTGCCGTAGAGATCTCATCGAGAACGACGTCCTCCTTAGCAACGGGAACGAGCATGTCCAGGATATTCAGGGTGACCTGTTCCTTGTTAACAGTCATCTTGAAATCCTTGGCAATGCCACGGACCTCCCAGAAACGAATCTTGAAATCCTCGATCTCCTTACCGTTCTCGTCAAGCGTGGAGGGGTAGATCACGACACGGGCGCTGTGCGCGCACGCCGGGAGCTCAGAGGCCACGAACTTGCCGGAAAGAATCTCGGTCGATTCGATGTAAATGCCGTCTTCGTTATAGAAGAAGATCTGATAGGTCGATTTCGTACCGAATGCCGGCACGACCTCGAGGCCCTGGCACCCGAAAAGATCCTCGGTGTAGATCGAGCTCTGCGAATCGAGCCACTCACCTGTCGTCGAGCTGATGCCGCCGACAGAGAAGGCTCCCCCGCCGATCGAGCGCGTTTCCTTGCCCGCAAGCTGTGCGATACCGAACACGGCACCTGCCACCACGAGGACGGACAGCGCGCCCGCGAGGAGGTTCTTCCAATTGAATTTGTTGCGACGTCTTGTCATAGTTTTTCCTTTCTCTCCTTTAAAGGCGGAGATGCCTTATTTCTTTGTCAGATATGCGGAATGCACAAGGATAGCGTCTTCATACTCATAAGAGCCAAATGCCACCTCAATGCAATACTCGCCCGCAGTAAGCTCCACCGTTTCCGGGGAAATATATACAACGGATTGATTGTTATACAATGGATCAACGCCATAATCATTCCATGTTAACTCATAATCGATCGTCTCAACGGTAGCACCGTTGACATCACAAATTCGCACGTTAGGAATGCACTTGGAGCCTGCGATAAACGAAAGATCATATGTCCCGTCCTCGTCAATAGTGAAGTATTCACTTCTGATCACAGAATCCGAAACATCGCCATCGTAATATCTCAAGCTCGCATTACCGCTATACAGCTCGGTCGCTCCCGTACCTTCTGCCGTAAAATCAGTAACGGCTATATCGTAATCAGCGATCTTCGAATAGGTAACAGAGGTAATATAAGTACTTGCATTATCCAACCATACAAAGACCTCATTTGTTCCTTCCTCGAGCGCAAGATTCAATTGCAATACAGTTTTGTCTATATAAAAATTCTCGGTCACAAAACCGCTCCGCGGAAGGCCATAGCCGTTGCGGATATATGCAAGATAATTAACCGGACCACTTGTATCCCTTACTTGAAAGACAATCGAATAAAGTCGGAGGCCAAGC
>JAZSGE010000098.1:0-30438 GCA_045532575.1 Eubacteriales bacterium
TTGTTCCTGAGTATTGTCTTCCTAAGACCGCTTGGCCTCCGACTTCCTCGCTATCCTTTGTCCTGAAATACGGATTCACGATATCAAGGTCGGCAACGCACACCCGCTTTCCCTCGGCGCGGAGATGCAAAGCATAGTTTACAGCGATATTGGTTTTACCGCTCCCGTAGTGCCCTGCGAACAGGGTAAGCCGTTTGTGTTCCATGGATATGCCTCCTTGCCCGAGGAGCGATTACAGCTGCTTCCTGATGATCTTGCCGCTCGTGGTCTTCGGCAGGCTCTCACGGAACTCAACGATACGCGGATACTTATAGGGAGCCGTCCGCGACTTGACGTAGTTCTGGATCTCCTTTTTCAGCTCATCCGTGCCCTCGGTCCCCTTGACGAGAACGATGCTCGCCTTGACGACCTGACCGCGGATCTCGTCGGGCGCGGCGGAAACACCGCACTCGAGAACATAGGGGAGCTCCATAATGACGTTTTCGATCTCAAACGGCCCGATGCGGTAGCCCGACGACTTGATGACGTCATCGGCGCGGCCAACATACCAGAGGAAGCCGTCCTCGTCGCGCCAGGCGATATCGCCGGTATGATAGAAGCCGTCGTGCCAGGTTTCAGCCGTCAGCTGCTCGTTGCCGTCATATGCGTAAGCAAGACCGCAAGGCAGACCGTCCTTGATGTTGATGCAGATCTCACCGTTTTCGCCACGGCCGACCTCCTCACCCTCGGCGTTCAGAAGGTGGACGTCATAGAGCGGGACAGGCTTACCCATCGAGCCCATCTTGTGGCTGCCGCCGGCAAGGTTACCGATGATCAGTGTGCTCTCGGACTGGCCAAAGCCCTCCATGATCTGGAGGCCCGTGCTCTTCTCAAACTGACGGAAGACCTCGGGGTTGAGCGCTTCACCCGCCGTTGAGGCGTGCTCAATCGAGGAGAGATCAAAGCGGCTAAGATCCTGCTTGATCAGCATGCGGTACATGGTGGGCGGTGCGCAGAAGGTCGTGATGTTGTACTTTTTGAAGAGAGGCAGGATCTTCTCGGGATCGAAGCGGTCAAAGTCATAGACAAAGGTCGCCGCCTCGCAGAGCCACTGACCGTAGAGCTTACCCCACATGGCCTTGGCCCAGCCGGTATCCGAGATCGTGAAGTGCAGCCCCTCGGGATTGACCTGGTGCCAATACTTCGCCGCCAGGAAGTGGCCGAGCGGATACTTGTAGTTGTGTGCCGCGATCTTCGGATAGCCCGAGGTGCCCGAGGTGAAGAACATCAGCATCGGGTCGCTGCCCGAGGGGGTATCCTCGGTGCGTGCAAAGTGGCTGCTGAAGAGCGAATACTCGTCGTCAAAGCTGTGCCACCCGTCACGGGTGCCGCCAACAAGGATCTTGTGCGTCAGACCGGGGCATTCACGCGCGGCAAGATCGACCGCCTCCGCTACACCGCCGTCCGCCGTGCAGAGGATGCCCTTCACGAAGCCGGCCTCAAAGCGGTACTTGAAATCCTTTTCAAGGAGCTGGTTCGGGGCGGGGATCGCCACAGCGCCCAGCTTGTGCAGGCCGAGGATGGCAAACCAGAATTGGTAGTGGCGCTTGAGCACCAGCATCACGCGGTCGCCCCTCTTGATGCCGAGCGATTTGAAGTAATTGGCGGCGCGTGCCGACTCCTTCTTCATATCGCGGAAGGTGAAGCGGCGCTCGGTGCCGTCCTCACTGATGTGAAGCATAGCGAGCTTCTCGGGCTTGCGGCGGCCGAGAGCATCGACAACGTCGAAGGCGAAGTTGAACTTCTCCTCGTTCTTGAAGGCGATCCTTGTGAGAACGCCGTTCTCCTCGGTCGGGATAATGAAGTCGTGATACACACGGCGCTCACCGTCCTCCTCGCGGCGCTTGGTCACCACCGAGTGCGCCGCCGCCTGCTCACCCTCACGGGCGGCCTGGTTGCGGAGAACGATCGCATAGAAGGTGCAATCCTCACCACCGACGGCGATCATGCCGTGCGGCGTGCCGGAATCGTAGTAGATACAGTCGCCGGGGCCGAGGACCTCGGTGTGCTCACCGATCCTGATCTTCATCTGCCCCTTGATGACGATGTCGCACTCCTGGCCCTCGTGGGTTACGAGCTCGATCGGCTGCTGCTCCGAGCCCGCGCGGTAATTGAGCTCCATGTAAAGAGGGAGCGCAATACGGTTGCGGAAATCGGCCGCGAGGTTGTAGCCCACCATGTCGTGAGCCTCCTCAAATTTCTGCCCCTCCCCACGGCGGGTCAAGGCATAGGAGGACAGCTTCGGGCTTTTACCCTCGAGGATATCCCCCATATCAACGCCGAAGTTCAGGGCGCAGTGGTACAGGAAGGCGATGCTGAGATTGCGGTTACCCGCCTCGCACTGCTCATACTCCTGCACCGAGATGCCGGTGCGCCCTGCCATCTCCTCGACCGAGAGCCCCGAAATCAGGCGCAGCTCGCGGACGCGGTCAGCAATTTGTTTAATTTTGTCTTGCATTCCGTTCACAATCGGTTCCACTTGATACCTCTTTGGCTACTCGCTTTTTGATCGGAAAGCGAGATATAGCACTAAAAATATATTATAACAATTTATTATAACAGATTTAGAGTGCGTTTGTCAAACCTTTTTAGGTTATTTTGCTTTTTTCCGATTTTTACCGGACTCAGAGCTTGTTACGGATGATCTTACCGCTGATGGTCTTCGGGAGCTCCTTGCGGAATTCCACGATCCTCGGATACTTATAGGGGGCGGTATGCTGCTTGACATAGGTCTGGATCTCGCGCTTCAGCTCCTCGGTCGGCTCGGTGCCGTTCACCAGAACGATGCAGGCCTTGACGACCTGACCGCGCACCTCGTCGGGAGCGGCGCAGACGCCGCACTCAAGGACGTAGGGCAGCTCCATGATGGTCGACTCGATCTCGAACGGCCCGATGCGGTAGCCCGACGATTTGATGACGTCATCGGCGCGGCCGACGTACCAATAATAGCCGTCCTCATCACGCCAGGCGAGGTCGCCCGTGTGATAGAGCCCGTCGTGCCAAGCGCTCTCGGTGGCCTCCTTGTTAAGGTAATAGCCGAGGAAGACGCCGCACGCCGTCTTCGGATGGGTGCGGATGACGATCTCACCGTTGACACCGTCGGCCACGGGATTGCCGTCGGTATCAACGAGGTCGATGCCGTAGCCGGGCACGGGCTTACCCATGGCACCGGGCTTGAGCTGTGTGCCGCGCAGGTTGGCGATACCGAGCGTCATCTCGGTCTGACCGAAGCCCTCGGCGATGCGGAGGCCGGTCGCCTTTTCAAACTGATAGAAGACCTCGGGGTTCAGGGCCTCGCCCGCCGTGGTCGCATGGCGGATCGAGGAAAGGTCGTACTGACTGATGTCCTGCTTGATCAGCATGCGGTACATCGTCGGGGGTGCACAGAAGGTCGTGATGCCGTATTTGGCGAACATCGGGAGGATCTTTTGTGAATCAAACTTGTCAAAATCGTAGACAAAGACGCCCCCCTCGCACAGCCATTGGCCGTAGAGCTTACCCCAGAGCGCCTTGCCCCAGCCGGTCTCCGAGATGGTGAAGTGCAGGCCGTCCCTCTCGCAGAGGTGCCAATACTTGGCGGTCACATAGTGGCCGAGGGCGTACTTGTAGGAATGCATCGCCATCTTGGGATAGCCGGTGGTGCCCGAGGTGAAGAGCATCAGCATCGGGTCGCTGCCGCAGGGGGCATCGGCCTCGCGGACATAGCGACGGCTGAAGAGGCCGTACTCGCGATCGTAGCTGTGCCAGCCCTCCTTGTCGCCGCCCACGATGATCTTGGTGAGCGACATACCGGTGCTCTTCTCCGCCAGCTCGACCTGGTTGGCGGTATCCCCGTCCGCCGTGCAGAGGATGGCGCTGACGCCGGCGGCCTTGAAGCGGTAGCTGAAGTCGTGCTCGACGAGCTGATTGGTCGCAGGGATGGCGACAGCCCCCAGCTTATGGAGACCGAGGATAGCGAACCAGAACTGATAGTGACGCTTGAGCACCAGCATCACACGGTCGCCCCTCTTGATGCCGAGCGACTTGAAGTAGTTGGCGCTCTGCGAGGAGGCATCCTTAATATCCTTAAAGGTGAAGCGGCGCTCGGTCATATCGTTGGCGACGTGAAGCATGGCAAGCTTATCGGGCTCCTTGCGCGCGATCTCGTCCACCGTATCAAAGGCGAAGTTGTAGGTCTCCTCGTTCTCATAGGCCATATCGAGGAGGACACCGTTTTCGTCCTCCACGGGCTTTATGAACCTCTCGCAAAGGAGGGGCTGCTTGGGTGCCGTACGCTCAGCGCCCCCGATGTACATCGGCTGGTCGGTGCTGTCGCTCGCCATGATCATGGCGAGGAAGACGCAATCCGCGCCGTCCACAGCGATCATGCCGTGGGGGGTCGAGGATTTGAAGAAGATGCTGTCGCCCTCGCGGAGGACCTCCTCGCGGTCACCGATGCGGATGCGCATCGAGCCCTTGACGACCATATCGAATTCCTGACCTGCGTGCGTGACGGTATGGATAGGCTGTGTCTGAAGCTCCTCCGAATACTGATAGGTGACCCAATAGGGGGTCGCGAGCTTCTGACGGAAGAGGGGAGCCATGTCCTGGATCACGATCCCATCCTCGCTCGCCGTCGTGAGTCCCTCGCCGCGGCGAGTGACCGTATACCCCGACAGCTTGGCGCTATGGCCCTCGAGAATATCGGTAATCTCAATGCCAAGCACCTTGGCACATTTGTGCATAAAGGTGAACGGCAGATCCACAGAGCCCGACTCGTACTGGAGATAGGTATCTTCCGTAAGATCGGTCAGCTTTGCCATCTCCGCCGTGCTGTATCCGAGAATCTGACGCATTTCACGGATTCGCAGGGCGATCCGTTGCAGTTGATTTTTACCGGATTGTTCAGTCATGGTACATCCTCCTGTGTTTATATATAATGAAATACTGAAATCACGATCGAAAAAAACAAAAAACGTCTCAAGAAAAGAATTTCTTGAGACGAGTAAAACTACCCGCGGTACCACTCAAATTGCGAAACATCGCCACTCGGGGCTCCACCAAGCCCTTACCCTTAACGCGGGGAACGAGAGGCCCTAAGCGAGATCGGTTCAAGCCTCCAACTCGGAAGTGATGGGTACTATGGCCGGGGGCTATCGGCTCGCATCTACCGCCGACTCTCTGGAAGCCCTGTGTTGCCGTACCGTCTTCGTCACAGTTTTTGAAAATTGATTTTTATGAGACCATTGTACCACAGTTTTTTTGAAATGTCAAATACTTTTTTTGCTGCAAATCCGCCAAAAAGCAGAAAGAAAGACGGATGACTTTTTGTTCATCCCGTGCAAATCTCGTGTTTTTTTGCGTTTTCCTCTTGACAAGCCTCCGGTTTAGTGTTTTAATATATCTGTTGGAAAAGCCATTATATGCAAAGACTATGACGGAAATCATGCCCTTTTCGGAAGCAACAGAGAGTCGGCGGTTGGTGCGAGCCGATGCGGACGGTTGGGTACTCTCCTTCCCGAGTCGGTCTTGTCAAAGCGAAAGCGAGTAATAAGACACGGGCGCTCCCGTAACAGAGCAAGGCCTTGGTTGAGGCCGGAATGAAGTGATTTCCCTTTTTAGGGGGATAATCAGGGTGGTACCGCGAATCAAAAGTTCGTCCCTGAAGCCGCTGTATGTCGGCCTCAGGACTTTTTTATTTTAAAAGGAGAAACGATATGAACCAGACAAGACTAAGCGATGCAACGATGAAGCAGATCTCGGAGGACTTCCATCTGTCCTTCAAGGAAAAGATCGAGCTTGCAAAGCTCCTTGACAGGCTGGGCGTTGACGTCATTGAGCTTGAGGGCATCAAGAACGCCCGTATCGATTCACTCCAGATCAAGTCGATCGCCGCGGCCGTTACCGACAGCGCGATCGCTGTGCCTGTTCCGCTGGATGATGACGGCATCGAGCTCACCTGGAGCGCCTTAAAGCAGGCCAAGCACCCCCGCCTCCAGGTCGCGGCCTCGACGAGCTCGGTCGGGATCGAATATCTCTTCCACAAGAAGCCCGAGGCCATGATCGAGGCCATCCGCAAGGCTGTTGCCAAGTGCGCCTCCCTCGCGAGTGACGTCGAGTTCATTGCCGAGGATGCCACAAGAAGCGAGCCTGCCTTCCTTACGGCCGTCCTCGAGGCGGCCATTGACGCCGGCGCCACGACCGTCACGCTGGCGGATACCGCCGGCACCATGCTCCCGAACGAGCTTGCCGCCTTTATCAGCGCGCAGTCGGCCGCTCTGCCGAAGCTTTCGACCGTCACGCTCGGCATTGCCGCCTCGAACGCCATCTCTATGGCGGATGCGTGTGCCATTGCCGCCGTCGCCGTCGGTGCCGGCCAGCTCCGCGCCGCCGCCTACCCGATCGACAACCCGTCGCCCGCCGCGCTTGCGCGCATCATCGCCGCCAAATCGGATGCCCTCGGTGTCACCTCGCGCGTCAGGACGACACAGCTCTCGCGCATCATCGAGCAGATCCGTTGGGTCTGCCAGCCCGGTAAGAAATCGGCCACGGCCGGTGCGGGCGAGGCCGAGGGAGAGGACATCTTCCTCACAGAGCACGACGATGCCGCCGCCGTTACCGTGGCGGTACAGCGCCTGGGCTACGACCTCTCGGAGGAGGACAGCCTGAAGGTCTACGGCGCCTTCCGTGAGATCGCCGCCAAGAAGGAGCGCGTCGGCCTGAAGGAGCTGGATGCCATCGTCGCCTCCTCGGCCATGCAGGTCCCCCCGACCTACAAGCTCGATACCTATGTGATCACCTCGGGCAACACCATCTCCGCCACCGCCCACATCAAGCTGACGAAGAACGGCGAGCCCCTTGAGGGCGTGTACATCGGTGACGGCTCGATCGATGCGGCCTTCCAGGCCATTGAGAACATTACGGGGCTCCACTACGAGCTCGACGATTTCCAGCTCCAGGCCGTGACCGAGGGGCGCGAGGCGATGGGGCAGACCGTTGTCAAGCTCCGCTCGGGCGCCAAGGTCTATTCGGGCCGCGGCATCTCGACCGACATTGTCGGTGCGGGCATTGCGGCGTACCTTGCGGCACTCAATAAAATCATTTACGAGGAGGAAGTAGAATGAAGCTTTCCTTTTCTACCCGCGGCTGGCCGGGGCTCTCCTTTGACGAAATGCTGGAGACAGCCGTCGATATGGGCTTCTCGGGAGTCGAGGTCTACAATCTGCCGTGCTTCCCGTCGCTCACCGACCGCGGCGGCCCCTTCCACAAATATAATACAGCCGCCACGGTGCGCAAGCTGCGCGATCTTGGCCTCGCCATCCCCTGCTTTGACACGTCCTGCGACATTTCGCTGGGGGGCGATGTGAGCGATACCGTAAAGGCTCTCATCGAAACGGCGCACGATGCCCGTGTGCCCTATGTGGTCGTCTGTGCCCTCACCGAGGACGAGGAGACCGTGACCGCCACCCTTGGCGCACTCCTCCCCACCGCCGAGGCGGCCGACGTCACGATCCTTGTCAAGACGAGCGGCATATACGCCGATACGGCCAGGCTCCGCCGGATGCTCGATCGCTTTGCGAGCGACAACCTCGCCGTCCTCTGGGACATCTATCACCCCTACCGTGACAACGGCGAAACGGGCGACGATACCATCAAGAACCTCGGCTGCTACGTGCGCCACGTGCACATGCGCGACTCGGACGATACGGGGGCCTATCAGCTGATCGGCGAGGGCACCATGCCCATTGACGACGTGATGCGCGCCCTCTCCTCGGTCAACTACGACGGCTTTATTTCACTTGAATGGAAGCCCGAGTGGCTCTCCGAATTGCAGGACCCCGAGATCATCTTCCCCCACTTTGTCAACTACATGTCCTGCTTCACCCCGACGCGGGATATGAAAAAGAAACTTTACTTTAACCACGACGGTACGGGACAGTACATCTGGAAAAAGGATGAGCTCATCGACCTCACCTTCTCGGAGGTGCTTGACCGCGTGGCCGACGAGTTCCCCGATCAGTACTGCTTCAAGTACACGACCCTCGATTATACACGCACCTATGCCGAGTTCCGCGAGGATGTGGACCGCTTTGCGCGCGCCCTCGTCTCGCTCGGTGTCAAGGCGGGCTCGAAGGTCGCCGTATGGGCGACCAACCTCCCTGCGTGGTACATCACCTTCTGGGCAACGACAAAGCTCGGCGCGATCCTTGTCACGGTCAACACGGCCTACAAGATCCACGAGGCCGAGTACCTCCTCCGCCAGTCGGACACGCACACCCTCGTCATGATCGAGAGCTGTCTTGACTCGAACTACAAGGAGATCATCAATACGCTCTGCCCCGAGCTCAAGGATACCGTCCCGGGTGAGCCCCTGCATTCCAAGCGCCTCCCCTTCCTGCGGAACGTCATCACGGTTGGCTTCCGCCAGCCCGGCTCCCTCACCTTTGACGAGGCCATGGCGCGCTACAAGCTCGTCAGCCGCGAGCAGGTGGCCAAGATGGCGGCCGACGTCCGCCCGAGCGACGTGTGCAATATGCAGTACACCTCGGGTACCACCGGCTTCCCGAAGGGGGTCATGCTGACCCACTACAACGTCGTCAACAACGGCAAGTGCATCGGCGACCGCATGGGGCTTTCGACGGCCGACCGCATGATGATCCACGTCCCGATGTTCCATTGCTTCGGCATGACGCTTTCGATGACGTCGTCGATGACGCACGGCACGACCATGTGCCCGATGCCGTACTTCTCGGCGAAGTCCTCGCTCGCCTGCATCAACCAGGAAAAGATCACCTGCTTCAACGGTGTTCCCACCATGTTCATTGCCATGTTCAACCACCCGAATTACCGCTCGACCGACTTCTCGCATATGAGGACCGGTATCATGGCGGGCGCCGGGTGTCCCCCGGAGCTGATGCGCCGCGCCGCACGCCCCGACGAGATGAACATGACCGGTATCGTCAGCGTCTACGGTCAGACCGAGTGCGCCCCCGGTAACACGATGAGCGCCTGGACCGATCCGCTCGAGGTCAGGACCGAGACGGTCGGCTACGCCTTCCCCCACGTGCGGTGTAAGATCGTCGATCCCGAGACCGGCGAGGAGGTCGGCCCCGGCGTCAACGGTGAATTCTGCGCCAAGGGCTATAACACCATGAAGGGCTATTACAAGATGCCCATGGCGACCAAGGGCACGATCGACGAGGATGGCTGGCTCCATTCGGGCGATCTGGCCTCGATGGATGAAGAGGGCAACTTCCGTATCACGGGGCGCCTCAAGGATATGATCATCCGCGGCGGCGAAAACATCTACCCGAAGGAGATCGAGGAGTTCATTTACACGCATCCCGCTACCAAGGATGTGCAGGTCATCGGTGTTCCCGACAAGAAATACGGCGAGGAGATCATGGCGTGCATCATTCTGAAGGAGCCGGGGAGCGTCACGGTCGAGGAGATGTCGGACTACATCAAGGCGAGCATGGCCCGTCACAAGGTGCCGAAGTACATTGAGTTCGTCGACAGCTTCCCGATGAATGCGGCCGGTAAGATCCTCAAGTACAAGATGCGCGAGGAGGCCGCCAAGCGCCTGGGTCTTGTCGGCGACGGCGCCGATACCGCCGGCCCCGGCAAATAATAAACAACAAAAAGCGGATCCTTGCGGATCCGCTTTTTGTTTGGTTTACGATAGGAAGGTCACAAGCTTGTCGATGTCCTTGCGCTTCTTCGTGCGCAGAGGATCTCCCTCCTTCGGATAGCCGAGTGTGATCACAAGGCGCACTGCCCCATCAAGGTGGCAGGCCTTGCGGATCGCGCCGTCGTCGAGCCAGCCGAGAATGCAGGTACCGAGCCCCTCGGCGGTCGCCGCAGCGGTGATATACGCCGCCAGGATCCCAATGTCGATCGAGCGGTAGTCGTTCTTCTTTACCTTCGCACCGAGGGCCGCCGTCGCGACGTAGGGCTGCTCGGAGATCACCAGCATCACGGGGGCATCCGAGGCAAATTTGTTCATCCCCATGCCCTGCACCGCCCGCGCGACCTCCTTTGCCACCGCCTCGCGGCAGACCGTGATGTGGTAGGGCTGACCGTTACAGGCCGACGGTGAAAGGCGTGCTGCCGCAAGGATGGCGGCGAGCTTCTCCTCCTCAACCGGGCGCCCGGGGTCATAGCTGCGGCAGGACTGCCGCGCCTCTGCGATCTCTTTGAAGTTCATAGGACCTCCTCATGTCTTGTGATCTTGAAGATCAAAATGCAAAGTATCTTTGTCAAACGGCATTTTTCTACGATGACGTTGTTCACTTTAAGATGCGGCGGATAGCAAAGAGCTGCAGTCTCCTCGGCAGGAGGTTCAAAAGGAGCAGCAGCGGATTGCGGTTGATGGCATAGGCAAAGCGCGGCCGCCGCTTTTTGAGAATGACCAGTGCCCTTTTGGCGATCCGCTCGGGCGGCACACACCGTGCCTCGACACGGTTGACAATACGGCGGAAGCGGTCGGCGTTACAGGAGTAGAGGGCCGTCCGCTCACAGAAGGCATCGAGTGCCGCCGTGGATACGCCGAGCATCCCCGTCTCTACCGCCCCGGCACGCAGGACCGAGACCGTGATCCCGAGGAGCTGAAGCTCCATACGGAGCGAATAGGCGTACTTGTCGAGCGCCGCCTTGGTGACGGCGTAAAGCCCCGTAAAGGGCAAGGGATCGAGAGGCGCCAGCTCACTCGTGGTGATCAGGATGCGACTGCCACGCCGCAAGAGAGGGCAGAAGGTCTTGTTGACGAGATACGCCCCAAGGAAATTGACATCCAGGATGCGGCGAAAGCGCTCGTACTCGATCTCGACGAGCGAATCCAGCATATAGACTCCTGCAAAATGGATGATCGCCGAAAGACTATCCGTGATGCCCTTGACCGTCTCGAGGGCGGCGAGGAGGCTCTCCTCGCTCGTGACATCGGCGGCAAGGGGGATCACCCGCTCGCTCGGCTCGCCTACCCGGCAGTCCATAGCAAGCACCGTTACGCCGCGCGCGACAAGGGCCTCGACCGTGGCGCGCCCCATACCGCCATAGGCACCGGTAACCAATACGTATTCCATGCGTCCTCCTTGGCGAAAGAAGGCGCCCGGGGGACCCGGGCGCCTTGATTCATAAGGGATTACTTCTTGATCTTCTTGAGAAGACCGCCGGTCTTGCCCTTGACACCGTCAAGCATCTTGCTGCAGCCGGGAGCCTTCTTCTCAACAGGAGCCTCATCCGCTTCCTTCTGAGCGATCTGAGCGTCATTGAGACCTCTCGTCTTGTAGGAATGGACGATGGGATCCTCCTCGTACACGAGGTCGACCTTCTTGGGCTTACCGAAGCCGAAGCAGCCCTTCTTCTCGACATCCTCAGGCAGGCCGAGGGTCAGAACGAGCTCGGAAACACCGGTGACCTTGTTCATCTTGTAGAACTTCGTGATCACGTAGATCTCGTGGACAAAATCGTTGGGCTTCTTGGGCTTGTAGACCTTGTAGCGCATGCTCTCCTTCTTGGAGTAGTAGAGGTCGTCGCTGGCAGGATCGTCCTGGAGAACGTCGAGATCGAAGACGATCTTACGGACGTTGAGGCCGTTCTTATCCATCATGTAGAGCGAGAGATTCTTGGTGCCGTAGTAATCGTCCACCAGCTCCTCGCGGACATAGTAGAGCCCCTCCTCGCTGAGGAAGACCTTCGCGACATTCGAGGCCAGGACCTTGTTCTCCTCGCCATCCACACGGACAACGCGGAGGTTATCGAACACGTCGATGTAGTAGGCGTAGTTCTCGGCAAAGCGGAGGAATCTCTTGAACTGCGTGCAGAGCACCTTGGTCTCTTTGCCGTCCGAGCTGATCTTCACGAGGACCGAGTTGATGCCGCTGCCCTTCTTGACGTAGAGCCAGCCGGCGTAGGTGCCGACGATCTTCTCGACGTTCGCCATGATCTGCTCGCGGTCGGTGCCGGCGAAGTTGTTGGAAACCAGAGGCTGGTAGGTGCTGTTACCGATCGTGTAGTAGATCTTGCCGTCGTTCAGGCCGTAGAAGTTGTAGATGTTCTTCTCAATGAGGGTCTTCTCGCTCTTCTCGATGTTGAAGACGTAGAGATCCATGTTGAGGCTGTTGGGAGTCCAGCAGGTGTAGACGATGTTCTCACCGCTGACATCCTGGATGTCGCAATCGTCATCAAGGACAGGGAGGCACGAGCCCTTCACGATGTCGCAGACCATCAGGCGGCTCTTCGGCTTCTCCTCAATGATCTTCTTGCCGAAGCAGCCGGCAAGGAAGCCGGGCTTCTGGGGCTTCGCCACGGTGACGTGCTTGTAGAAGATCTTGTCACCCTTTCTGAGGGCGATCTCGAGCATCTCATTGATCAGGACACGGTTGCCGTTGCCGGCCATGTCGATGCCAACGAGAGCGTAGGGATTGAGGGGCTCGGCGGCGGGAAGGATGGGAGCCTTGACGGCCTTGGCCTTCTTGGCCTTCTTACCCTTCTCATCGGCAGCGGCGGCCTCGGGCTTGGGCTGCTCAACAGCGCCGACCTTCTTCTGGATGAAGAAGATGGGAGCCTTCTTCGAGAAGCCGACCATGAATCTGCCGTCCTTCACGGCGTAGTCGGTGGCCTTGCCGTGGTCGACGACCGTCTCGATCTTCGAGTAGATGTCGTAGCAGGCGATGCCGGCGCCCTTCTTGAAGTAGTAGAAGCGCGAGCCGTAGCAGGCGATGACCTGCTCGATGCCCTTGACGATGGGCTCCTTGGCAGGCTTACCGTCGATGACGGGGTACAGCGAAAGGGCGGTGGTGGGCGGCGCGACCTCGGCGTCCTCTTCACCCTTCTTCTTTTTCTTCTTCTTGCCTTCCTTCACGTCGAGAGCGTTCTCGTCGTAGATCTCTTCCTTGTAAACGAAGTACTTGCCGAAGAAGCTGTACATCTTGTTGTTGAAGTTGAAGTAGCGGTTGGCTCTCGAGATGTACACGCTACTGTCGGCATACTCGCGGATGCTCTCGAAGAGCTCGATCGCGGTGCCCTTGTTGTCCGAGTTGTTGTAAAGATCGACGGCTCTCTTGTAGACGGCCTCGGCATCGATGCCCAGCGCCTGGTAAGCGGCGACCTTCTTCTTGGAATACTCTTTTCTGGCCTCGAGGTAGGCGGGGAGAGCCTCGACGGTGTCGATGATCCTCGTCTTCTCGTCCTCGCTCTTCTTCTCCTGGACAGGGATCGCGGCAAAGAGGGCGGTGGCCTTCTCAAGGCCGGCCTTCATCTCATTGAGCTGAGCGGCATCAAGACCGAAGCGCTCGGCGTACTTAATGGCCGAGGCAAGAGCCTTCAGCACGGCCTCCTCGTTGTCCTTCAGACCCTTGGCCACACGGCGGTAGTCGTCGAAGGTGGAGAGGATCTCGCTGCCGTCCACGGGATCGTAGTTCTTGCCGATGGCGGCGGCGCACTCGTCAAGAGCCTCGAACTTCTTGCTGACAGGAACGTAAAGACCCTGGAAATCGAGGTACCAGGAGGCGGCGGCGGCGCCGTTCTTCATCTTGTTGGTGGCGATGACACCGGCGATCTCGGGGATCTCGATGGCGGCGATCTTCTTGTAAGTCGCCCAATCGTAGGTGTCAAAGAAATTCTCAAGGAATACGATGCCCGACTCGGGGTTGTCAAAGCCCACCATTGCCGGGATAGCCGCCGCAGCGGCAACAGCGCCAAGGCGCTCGCCCGTCAGCTCGCTCACCTCAAAAACGCTGTCGCAGGCGTAGCAGGTAACCGTCGCATCGCCGGCGTTGCACATGAGTTTGTTGCCGCAGTTCGGGCAGGATTTGGTCATGATCTCGCTCATTTTGTCCTCCAAAATATGTTATTTTTTTGCGCTTTATATTGTCCGCCCCCGGCGGAAGGTTTACGGATAGTCAATGCCGCCGTTCGGTGGGCGGCAGCGTGTGATCCTGCGGATCCCCTTATAGACCCCAAAGAAGAGCCCAAACTTCCAGATCGCCATGATCATGTAGGTCGAGCAGGTGGGATAGAAGCGGCAACGCCCCCGCGTTGAGAGGGGTGCCCAGATCTTGTAGAGGAGCACGGCGCCGATCGCGGCGCGCTTCAGGGGATAGTAGGTGGCCAGGGCGGCCGCCACGTAGAGGATCCACGGCTGGATGGGAACATAGCGGACCAGGACGAGCGGCGTGACGAGCCAAATGGCTACGATGATCAGCGGAGCTATCACCGAATAGAAGATCACATCGCGCACCTTGACCTCGCGGATCAGCTTTGCCATTACTTCAGGATCTGACAGCGGCGGTTGCGCTGATCAAGCAGAAGCTCGATCGAGGTAACAAAGGGGGTGACATCCGCCATCGTATCGGCCGCAAGGGCGGCAGTCGCCTTCTTGAGCTCGCCGAGGATCTCGGCCTCAAGAATATTCAGCGAGGAATGGCTCATCGGGTCGCTGAAGCGCACCTGCTCGGCAAGGGCGAGGAGAGCGGCCGAGGAGGTCGGGTCCTTCGCCTTCGGCACGGCATCGAGGATGTCGGCCTCAAGGAGCTTTAAGAACATGACCTTTTTGCGCGTATAGCGGCGGTCGCGGATGATGTACTCCGCCCCGAGGACGAAATACATGGCGAGGATGATGTAGATGACCGAAAGCGCCGCT
Organism: Eubacteriales bacterium; assembly: GCA_045532575.1. Lineage (GTDB taxonomy): Bacteria > Bacillota > Clostridia > Oscillospirales > CAG-272 > UBA1740. The sequence goes on from JAZSGE010000098.1 coordinate 14,660, forward strand.
TCCAGAACGACGATGATGGAGATCTCGACTGCCGTCCAGAAGATGAAGGTGGCGCCCATGGCGATGTACAGGAAGGTGAAGATGCCGGCAAGACCCATGTAGATGGGAATGCGGATCAGCCCCTCGGAGCCCTTGCGGAAGGCACGCGAGATAAGGAAGGCAGCCGCAAGAAAGTTGACGGGACCGCCAAAGCCCCAGGCGACCCAGAACTCGGGAGTTCCCTGCCGCTCGGCGGGCATCAGCGTAAAGACGATCAGGCTGAAAAGGCCTGCAATGAGAAGGGCGGCGACGAAGAATGCGATCTTTACGCCGCTGTTGTTCTTTTCGTTGTTCATTGTGGACTCCTTACCCAAGCTTTGTACCGCAGCCCGAGCAGAATTTGGCGCCGGGAGCCGTCTGTGCGCCGCACTCGGGGCAGAAGCGGGCCACCGGGCGCGCCTCGCCGCAGTTCGGGCAGAACTTGGCGGTAGGCTCCATCGGCTGGCCGCAACGGGCGCAAGTGCCGGCGGTGGGGGTGGGGGCCTGCACGGCATCCGCCATCTTGCCGACCTCGCGGCTGATGCCGGTGCCCATACCGAGGCCAACGCCCATGTTGATGAAGCCGCCGGCGGCGCCCTCATTCTTGGCGGCACCCTCGAGGATATCGAAGCGGCGCTCCTCCTCGTAGGTGTAGCCCTCGGTCTTGCGTGCCTCGGCGCGGGCGGCCGAGATCGCTTTCATCTTGTATGCCTCAATATCGGCGGTGTTCATGCCCTTCAGCATCTCGTTCTTGGCGGCGCGGAGCGCATCGAGGTCACCCTCGCTCGCCATGACGCCGTTCAGGTTCATGTGAACGATCTTGATGCCGAGATCGGCGATGCGGCTGTTCAGGCGCGCCTCGATCTCCGCGGCGATCTCACCGAGGCGGGGCGTGATCTCGAGAATGCTGACCTGCTTTTCAAGGATGGTTGCGGCGATGCACTCCTTGATCGGGGACATGATCATCCCCTTCAGGGTAGCCTTCAGCGATTCGACCGTCAGATCCCCGAGCATGCCCGCCACCTTGATGACGAACTTACGGGCATCGCTGATGCGCAGGCCCATCTGGCCGTGAGCGCGGACGCCGATGAGGACCGAGTAGCGGGGGTCGATCAGGTCGATCGGGCTGCTGGTGCCCCACTGGAAATCAAGCACGTTGACCTTATTGATGAAATAGATGTCGCAGGGGAAGGGATCCTTACCGCCGAAGAGACCGGCGAACAGGCGCTTCAGGAGCGGCAGGTTCTGCGTATCCAGGGTATGGCGGCCGGGCCCGAACAGGTCGAGCGCCTGCCCGTTTTTGTAAAAGAGCGCCTCCTGCGCCTCGTATACGATCAGCTGGGACTTTGCCGTCAGCTCGTCAATATGATTACGAACGACCAACTGGTTGTTCGCCATTTCCTGTGTGATAACTGCCATCGTAGACCTCCAAGAGCAGAACAGAGCCCATAAATAATAGGAACGCGCGCGGTGCGAGTAAAAATTACAATGTAATTATACAATACGCACGGCGTGTTGTCAATATCACTTAGCGAAAAAGTCGAAAATAAATCTTTTTTATCCCACCTTTCCTTTCATGCCTCCTCGCCTTCCGAAAAAATCGGCACTCACCCGCGCGTTTTTGGCGTGCGAGGTGCCCCTTTGGTGCCCCTCCGTGCGTTTGTGTGAGCAGATAGGTGCCGCAGCCCGGTGACTTATCGCATCGTTTTGCGTTTTTGTGTAAAGATTACTTTTCAAATCAAAGGACGCATCTCGCGGAGAGAGGAACGTATCTCACCGAGAGAGGGGCGCCCCTATCGGTCACCTACACCCTGCGGTATCTACAGTATCTGCGGTATCTTTTTTTCGGTTTTTCCCGTTTCCTCTTTACAAACGCCGTCTTTTGTACTATAATTACTTTTATCGACTAATTTGTGGACGTGCGCCTGCGTGCGTCATCCACGCGCGAGCCCCCGCGGCGTGCGAGGGGCGCGTCGGTCGCGCGCCCTTGCCTGCGCAGGGCCGTGTCAATTCTGAAACCGCGAGGAACTGTTATGGACAAGCTGAATGAAGCAAGACTGGAGATCGATGCCGTTGACCGTGAGATGGCCGCGCTGTTTGAGCGCCGTATGCGTGCGGCACAGAGCGTTGCCGACTATAAGAGGGCGCACGGCCTGCCGATCTACGATGGAGCGCGTGAGGAGGCGGTCATCCGCAAGAACTCCGCCTATATCGCCGATGAGGCGCTACGCCCCTATTACGTGGAATTTCTGAGTTCCACGATGCGGGCCTCCCGCCATTATCAGCGGTTTCTGCTCTCGGGCATGCGCGTTGCCTTCTCGGGGATCGAGGGGGCCTTTGCCGCCATTGCCGCGCACAAGATCTTCCCTGAGGCCGAGTGCGTTCCGCACCCCGATTTTGTGAGCGCCTACGATGCCGTCCTGTCGGGCGAGTGCGACGTTGCCGTTCTCCCCATCGAGAACAGCACGGCGGGCGAGGTGGGACCTGTCATCGACCGCCTCTTCTCGGGCAGCCTTGCCGTGAACGCCGTTTACGACTTTTCGATCACCCATCACCTCCTGGCGCCGAAGGGGGCGACCCTTGCGACGATCCGCGAGGTGGTGAGTCATCCGCAGGCGCTCGCCCAGTGCGCCGCCTTCCTCCGTGGGAACGGCTATAAGACCAAGGAGGCCGAAAACACCGCCATCGCGGCCCGCTGTGTGGCCGAGGCGGGCGACCCGAGCATGGCCGCCATCGCCAGCGAGGAAACGGCCGAGATCTACGGCCTTGAGGTGCTCTCGCGGCACATTAACGAGACCGGGATCAACACCACGCGCTTTGCCGTTCTGTCGCGTGCGGCCGCGCGTGACACCGCCAAGGACAAGCATTCCATCCTGCTCTTCACCGTCCGCAACGAGGCGGGCTCGCTGGCCGAGGCGATCAATATCATCGGCTCGCACGGCTACAATATGCGCTCGTTGCGCTCGCGCCCGATGAAGGAGCTTCTCTGGCAGTATTACTTCTACGTGGAGCTTGAGGGCGATCTTTACTCCGAGGAGGGCAAGCGGATGATCGGTGAGCTTGCCTACTGCTGTGACCGCCTGAAGGTCCTCGGCTCCTTCCGCTACCCCGCTACCCCCGGACGGTGACGGCCATGAAGCTGACTGTGACGCTGCCGGGCGGCGGCTATGATATCCACGTGGGGCGCGGCCTCCTTGCCTCGGTCGGCGAGCTTTGCCGCCTCGACCGCCGCGTGCTCATCGTGACCGATGACGGGGTCCCTGCCGACTATGCGGCGAGGGTCGCCTCCTTTGCCAAGCATCCCACTCTTGTGACCGTGCCGCAGGGCGAGGGGAGCAAAAGCCTTGCTACGCTCGGTCATCTGCTCTCCACCATGCTGGCGGCCGGCTTTACCCGCACCGATGCCGTGGTCGCCGTCGGCGGCGGTGTCGTGGGGGATCTTTCCGGCTTTGCCGCCGCCACCTTTATGCGCGGCATCGACTTTTATAACATCCCGACGACCCTCCTCTCCCAGGTCGATTCCTCGATCGGGGGGAAGACCGCCGTCAACCTTGACGGGGTCAAGAACTGCGTGGGCGCCTTCTACCAGCCGCGTGCCGTCATCATCGATCCCGACCTTCTGTCCACACTCCCCGCCCGTCAGGTCTCGGCCGGGCTGGCCGAGGCGATCAAGATGGCCGCGACCTCGGATGCCGCTCTCTTTGAGCGGATGGAGCGCGAGGATCTCTTTGCCATCCTTGACGACATCATCGTCGGCTCCCTGAAGATCAAGCGCGACGTTGTCGAGCGTGACGAGCGCGAGTCCTCGCTCCGCCGCGTTCTCAACTTCGGCCACACGCTCGGCCACGGCTACGAGAGCGCCGCCTCGCTCAAGGGGCTCCTGCACGGCGAATGCGTGGCACTCGGGATGCTTCCCCTTGCCTCCGAGGGCGCCCGTGCCCGGCTGATCCCCGTCCTCAAGAAGGCCGGTCTGCCGACGACCTGTGATCTCCCCGCCGACGAGGTTCTCGCCCCCGTGGCCCACGACAAGAAGGCCGACGGCGCCGACATCCGCTACATTTACGTCGATGCGATCGGCTCCTTCCGCGAATGCCGCCTGCCGCTTAACGAATTTTCCGCTATGATCCGTAAGGAGTTGAACGTATGAAGAACACATTCGGTACCTCGGTCACCGTCACTCTCCTCGGCGAGAGCCACGGGCCCATGATCGGCGCCGTGCTTGACGGTATGCCGCCGGGGCTCCCGGTCGACGAGGACTTCCTCCGCCGCCAGATGGTGCGCCGCCAGGGCGCCGCCTCGCTCTCCACCAAGCGCCGCGAGCCGGACGAGGTGAAGATCGCAAGCGGCGTGTATCGCGGTGTCACGACGGGCACCCCCATTACCCTTCTCATTGAAAACACAAACACAAAAAGTGCCGACTATGCGGCGACCGAGGCGCTTCTCCGCCCCGGCCACGCCGATTACACCGCTCTCCTCAAGTACCACGGCCACGCCGACCCGAACGGCGGGGGTCATTTTTCGGGGCGCATCACCGCCGGTCTTGTGGCCGCCGGGAGCCTTGCCCTCAAGGCGCTCGAGGCGCGCGGCATCCGCATCGGCACGCACATCGCCGCCTGCGGCGGCATCAGCGATCGCCCCTTCGGCGATCTTGCGGCCGATCTTGACCTGCTTGACGGGCGCGACCTTGGTGTGCTTGACGAAGAGCGCGGCCGGGCGATGGCCGCCGCCATCGAGGCGGCACGCGCCGAGGGCGACAGCGTAGGCGGCATTCTTGAGACCGCCGTCCTCGGCCTGCCCGGCGGTGTCGGTGAGCCCTGGTTCGACACCCTCGAGGGCGTGCTGGCGCATGCGCTCTTTTCGATCCCCGCCGTCAAGGGCGTAGAATTCGGTGACGGCTTTGCCCTCGCGGCCATGCGCGGCAGCGAGGCCAACGACCCCTTCACCATGACGGACGGGCGGATCACCACCGTGACCAACCGTGCCGGCGGCATCCTCGGCGGCATCTCCACCGGCATGCCCCTGCTTGTCCGCACGGCCATCAAGCCGACTCCCTCGATCTACAAGGAGCAGAGGACCGTCGATGCCATCAGCCTCAAGGAGACCGTCATGACGGTCAAAGGGCGGCACGACCCCGCCATCGTCCACCGTGCGCGCGTTGTGGCGGACAGCGCGGTCGCCCTTGCCCTTTGCGACCTTTTGGCCCTGCGCTTCGGCACCGACTGGCTGGCGCAATAATGTAAGGTTTTGTTTTCATTCAAGCAAAAAACGGAGACTCCCATGGAATACGGATTGATCGGGGAGCATCTGCCGCACAGCTTCTCGAAGGAGATCCACGGCAAGTGTGCCCCCTACGAATACCGTCTCGTTGAGCTACGCCCCGAGGAGGTCGGCCCCTTTATGGAGGCCGCCGATTTCCGGGCGATCAACGTCACGATCCCCTATAAGCAGACCGTCATGCCCTACCTTACGTGGATCCACGAGGCGGCAAGCAGCATTGGCGCCGTCAACACCGTGGTCCGCCGTCGGGACGGCCTTTACGGCTATAACACCGACTTCTACGGCCTTACCGCCCTTGTGCGCCGCATCGGCATCACCCTCAAGGATCGCAAGGTCATGATCCTCGGTAACGGCGGTACCGCGCGCACAGCGCGTGCCGTGGCGCGTGCCGAGGGCGCCCGTGAGCTTATCACCGTTGAGCGCCGTCCCGGCCCCGGCTCGGTCTCCTATGACGAGGCCGTCACCCTCCATGCCGACAGCGAGGTCATCTTCAACACGACCCCCTGCGGTATGTATCCCCATGCCGACGGCGGCGAGGGGATCGCCGCGACCCCGATCGACATCGCCCGCTTTCCCCGCCTTGTGGGGGTAGTGGATGCCGTCTACAACCCCCTGCGCACCAATCTCATCATGGAAGCCAGGCGCGCCGACATTCCGGCGGAGGGCGGCCTTTATATGCTGGTCGGCCAGGCCGTGGTCGCCTCGCGCGTTTTCCTCGGCGAGGACTTTGACACGGTCAGCACCGACCCCGCGACCGATGCCGCCACCGAGCGCATCTTCCGCGCCGCCATGGCCGAGAAGGAGAACATCGTCCTGACCGGTATGCCGGGGAGCGGAAAAAGCACGGTCGGGCGCCTCCTGGCCGAGGCCCTCGGCCGTCCCTTTTACGACAGCGATGCCGTCATCGCGGAGACGGCGGGCAAGAGCATCCCCGCGATCTTTGCCGAGGTGGGCGAAGAGGGCTTCCGCGCCCTTGAGACCGAGGTCATTACCCATCTTGCGGCCGAGGTCGCCGGCGGCGTGATCGCCACGGGCGGCGGTGCCATCCTTGCCGAGCGCAATGTCCGTGCCCTCGGGCGCACAGGTCGCCTCTACTTCCTTGACCGTCCCCTCGAGGCTCTCCTCCCCACCCCCGACCGCCCTCTGGCCTCCTCGGCCGAGGCCATCCGCCGCCGCTACGAGGAGCGCTACGGGCGCTACCTTGCGACGGCCGACGTGCGCATCCCGAACGAGGGGAGCGCCGCCGAGGCCGCCCTCGCCATACGAAAGGACTTTTTTGAATGAAGCTTCTCATCATCAACGGCCCGAACCTCAATATGCTCGGCATCCGTGAGCCCGACCACTACGGCCGCGAGACCTACGCCGATCTTCTCGAGAAGATCCGTGCCCATGCCAAAGAGCGCGGCATCACCGTCGATTTCGTGCAATCGAACCACGAGGGTGACCTTGTGGATGCGATCCAATCGGCCTATGCCACCTACGACGGCATCGTCATCAACCCCGGCGCCTACACGCACACGAGCATTGCGATCCTCGATGCGGTGAAGGCCGTCTCGGTGCCGACCGTCGAGGTCCACATCTCGGATGTCGAGGCACGCGAGGAATTCCGCCGCGTAAGCTACATCCGCGCCGCCTGCGTGGCAACGATCGCGGGGCACGGAACCAACGGCTATCTGGAGGCGATTGATCTCCTCCTTGCACGGGAGGCGAGCCAATGACCTGCCGCATATCCCCCTCCCGCCTCCGCGGCACCGTGAAGGCGCCCCCCTCCAAAAGCATGGCACACCGCCTCCTGATCGCGGCCGCCCTCGCCGACGGTGAGAGCCGCATTACCGGCATTGCCTCCTCGGAGGACATCTCGGCCACTCTCGACTGTCTCAGAGCCATGGGGGCCAAGATCATGACCTCGGGGGATGTCGCCACCGTCCACGGCTTCCGTCCGCAGGCGAGCGCCGGCGAGCGCATGCTCCCCTGCCGTGAAAGCGGCAGTACCCTCCGCTTTTTGCTTCCCCTCTGCCTTCTCTCCGGTACCCCGGCCCGTCTTTACGGGAGCGAGCGCCTCTTTGCCCGTCCGCTCTCGGTCTATGAGGAGATCGCAGCACGGGAGGGGCATCTCTTCCGGCGTGAGGGTGCCTCGGTCACCGTAGCAGGGCGCCTGCGCGGCGGCACGTACACCGTGCGCGGCGACATCAGCAGCCAGTTTATCACCGGCCTCCTCTATGCCCTCCCCTTCACCGAGGGAGGAGGAACGGTGCACCTGCTTCCCCCGGTCGAAAGCCGCTCCTATCTCGATCTTACCGTTGAGGCGCTCGCGGCCTTCGGCGTTCCTTGCCGCTGGGTCGATCCCCTGACCCTGAGCGTCCCCCCCGTCCGGGCCTTCACACCGACCGATGCCACCGTCGAGGGCGATTATTCCAACGCCGCCTTCTTCGAGGCGCTCCGCCTCCTTGGGCACGATGTCGGTCTCACGGGCCTCGCCGAGGACAGCCGCCAGGGTGACCGCATCTTCTTCGATTATTTCCACGCGATTGCGGCCGGCTGCCCCACGCTCTCGCTCGCCGATTGCCCCGATCTCGGCCCGATCCTCATGGCCCTTGCCGCCGCGCTCGGCGGTGCCGTTTTCACCGATACATCGCGCCTTGCCATCAAGGAGAGCGACCGCGGTGCCGCTATGGCCGAGGAGCTCAGGAAATTCGGCGCCGAGGTCATAAACGAGCAAGACAAGATCACCGTCCGCGGTGGCGGTCTCCACACACCCACATCCCCCCTTTCGGGACACAACGATCACCGCATCGTCATGTCGCTTGCTACCCTTGCCACCGTGTACGGCGGTGTGATCGAGGGAGCGGACGCCGTAAAGAAAAGTTTACCGGAATACTTTGAAATGCTGACACATCTCGGTGCTGAGGTACACTATGAAGCTAACTAAGGATATGAAAATTCTGATCGTAGGGCTTGGCCTGCTCGGCGGCAGCTATGCCCAATCCCTGACCCGTCAGGGCTTTACCGTCAAGGCCATTACAAGAAGCCAACGGACGATCGACTATGCCCTTGACCACGGCTTTATCGCCGAGGGCTCGACCGAGGTCAGCGCCGCCCTTGTCGGCGAGGCCGATCTTATCGTCTTTGCCCTTTATCCCGGTGTTTTCGTGCGGTGGATCGAGGAGCACCAGGATCTCTTCAAGCCCGGCGCCATCCTGACCGACGTGACCGGTGTCAAGTCCTGCATCGTGGGGCGCATTCAATCGATGCTCCGCCCCGATGTCGAGTTTATTGCCGCCCACCCGATGGCGGGCCGCGAGCGCTCGGGGATCGAATACAGCGACGAGTCGATCTTCCGCGGTGCGAACTACGTTGTGACCCCCTCCGAAACGAACACGGCAGAGGCGATCGAGCTGTGTGAGGATCTCGGGCGCACCCTTGGCTTTGCCCGCATCTCGAGCCTCTCGCCCACCGAGCATGACGAGATCATCGGCTACGTCTCCCAGCTGACCCACTGCATTGCCGTTTCGCTGATGACGGCAAAATCCTACGACAATCTTGAGGAATACACCGGCGACTCCTTCCGCGATCTGACGCGCATTGCCCGTCTCAACGACGAGATGTGGAGTGAGCTCTTCCTCCTCAATAAAGAGGCGCTCCTTGAGCAGATCGACCTCTTCGAGGCCGAGATGGCCAAGATCCGCCACTACCTTGATACCGAAAACCGCGAGGCCCTGCGCGAGATCATGCGTCACTCGACGGCGCGCCGTGCCCTCTTCGACAAGAAAAAACGCTGAATTTCATAAGGAGAATCCGACCATGAATATGAATTTTATCCGCAAGCTGCCCATTCCGAAGGAGGTCAAGGCCGAGTACCCTCTCACCGAGGATCTGAAGGCCAAGAAGCAAGAACGCGATGCCGAGATCCGCAAGATCTTCACGGGGGAATCCGATAAGCTCCTCCTCGTGATCGGTCCCTGCTCGGCGGACAACGAGGACAGCGTGCTCGAATACATCCACCGCCTGGCAAAGCTCGGTGAGCGCGTCAAGGACAAGATCGTGATGGTGCCGCGCATCTACACGGGGAAGCCGAGAACCACGGGCGACGGCTATAAGGGCATCCTGCACCAGCCGAACCCCGTCGGTCAGCCCGACCTGCTTCAGGGCATCATTACCGTGCGCGAGCTGCATATGCGCGCCTTCCGCGAGACGGGGCTCACCTCGGCCGATGAAATGCTCTATCCCGAAAACCACCGCTATCTTGACGACCTCCTGTCCTACGTGGCGGTCGGCGCACGCTCGGTCGAGGATCAGCATCACCGCATGACCGCCAGCGGCCTCAACATCCCCGTCGGCATGAAGAACCCGACGAGCGGCGACCTCTCGGTCATGATGAACTCGATCACCGCCGGTCAGCATCCCCACGCCTTCATTTACCGCGGCTGGGAGGTACAGAGCACGGGCAACCCCTACACGCACGCCATCCTGCGCGGCTACGTGGACGAGCTCGGCAACTCCTACCCGAACTACCATTACGAGACCCTGTCGCGCCTTATTGAGCTCTACTCGAAGCGCGATCTCAAAAACCCCGCCGTCATCATCGACACCAACCACGCCAACTCCGGCAAGAAGTACAATGAGCAGGTGCGCATCGCCAAGGAGATCCTCACAAGCTGCCATCAGAACGCCGAGATCCGCAAGCTCGTCAAGGGCTTTATGATCGAGAGCTATCTCGAGGACGGTGCCCAGAAGGCCGAGGAGCACTGCTACGGTAAGTCGATCACCGACCCCTGCCTTGGCTGGGAGAAGACCGAGCGCCTTGTCCTCGATATCGCTGACAGCATCTGACCCCATATCAAATAAGGAGAACACACTATGAGCATTGACAAGGAGACAGTAGCACGTCTCAAGGGGCGCGGCTTTCTCCGCAACCGCGGCACCGATGCTTTTTCGGGGCGCGTGGTCGTTGCGGGCGGCGTATACACCGCTCTTGATCTGGAAGCCATCGCCACGTGCGCAAAAACCTACGGAAACGGTAAGGTTTCCTTTACATCAAGACAACAGGCCGAGATCGTCGGCATCCCTGCCGCCAAGGTCGAGGAGGCCGCAGCCTTCCTCGCCCGCCACGGGCTCGCCTTTGGCGGAACGGGGGCGCGCGTACGCCCCATCACCGCCTGTAAGGGCACGACCTGCGTCTTCGGCAATGCCGATACGCAGGCGCTGGCGCGCGAGCTGCACGAGCGCTTCTATCTCGGAATGCACGATGTCACTCTCCCCCACAAATTCAAGATCGGCATCGGCGGCTGTCCCAACAGCTGTATCAAGCCGAGCCTGAACGACGTGGGCATCGAAGCGCGCGCCTACTTCACCCTCCGGGCCGAGGCCTGCCGTGCCTGTCCGCGGTGTGCGGCGATGGCCGCCTGCCGCTCGGGTGCGATCGTGCGGACCGAGGACGGGCGTGTCGCCCTCACCGAGGCCGCCTGCCGCCATTGCGGTCTTTGCCTCGGGAAATGCCCCTTTGGCGCCTTCCCCACGGAGAAGACGACCTTCTTCCTTGTGACGGTCGGCGGTACCTGGGGCAGGATCCGCCGTGACGGCACGCCTCTCTCCTTCCCGATCGAGGCGGGGCGCATCGGCGATGCCGTAGAAACCATTCTCCTCTGGTATCGAAAAAACGGGTACAGCGGCGAGCGCCTCGGTGCGACCGTTGACCGTGTGGGGATCGCCTCCCTTGAGGCGGCCGTCAAGGATGGCACGCTGCTCCGGGCGCGCGATGAGATCCTGGCGGCTCCGCTCACGCCCCGTCCCGAGGCATCGCTATGAGACGGACATTGGCCGTCCTTCTTCTCCTTGCCCTCGTCTGCTCTTTCGTCTCCTGCACTCCGGGAGGCACCCCCGATGACACCACGACCGCCGCACCGCCTACGCGGGTGGCGGTCCTTTTCTCCTCGCTGGCCGAGGTCTGGCAGGAGGCCGGAGGGAGCGTTGCCATCACGGTGGGAGAAAGCATCGAGCGCGGCCTCGTGCCCGAGGATACCCCCCTTGTGGACAGCGGCGCCGGCAAGACGATCGACGTTGAGCGACTGCTCTCGCTGGCACCCGACCTTGTCATTGCCTCCCGGGATATCCCCGCGCAGGTAGAGGCCGCCGAGATCCTGGACCGGGCGGGCATTCCGACGCTCCTTTTGCGTGTTGAGACCTTCTACGACTACTGTGCGGCCATTTCGACCCTGGCACCCCTCACCGGGAGCGGCGAGGCCACAGTCGCGTGCGATCGCCTTAAGGCGGAGATTCAGAATATCCTCGCCTCTCCCGAGGCTCTCGCGGTACGAGGAGAAACGGTTCTCTTTGCCCGCGCCGGCTCCTCTGCCGCCTCGACAAAGGCAAAGCTCCCCACCGATCATTTTGCGGCCGCCATGCTCGCCGAGCTTGGCTGTCACAACATCGCCGAGGAGGCTCCGCTCCTTGTCGATACCCTCTCGGTCGAGGCGATCCTCGCGGCCGATCCCGATCACATCTTCTTCTCTCTGATGGGGAATGAGACGGCGGCGCGTGCCAATGTCGAGGCCCTTCTTGCACGCCCCGAGTGGCAGGCGCTCACCGCCGTACGTGAGGGACGTGTGACGATCCTTGCCCGCGACCTCTTTCACTACAAGCCAAACAGCCGTTGGGACGAGGCCTACCGTGCCCTGCTCAGCGCCATGACGGGAGGTACACCATGAAGCGCCCCTCTCTCCCCCTCGTATTTCTCTGCCTCGGAACTCTCCTTCTGGCCGTCTTTTTGCTATCGGTGGCGCTTGGTAGCACGCCCATCCCCCTAAAGGCGATTTTCGGGGGTCTTTTTGGCCGTGACGGGTATGAGACCGAGCGCACGATCCTGCGCTACGTCCGCCTGCCGCGTGCCTTGGCCGCCGTCATTGCGGGGGTCGGGCTGTCGCTCTCCGGCGTGCTCCTGCAAAGCGTGATGGCGAACCCGATGGCCAGCCCCAATACCGTAGGGGTAAACGCCGGTGCCGGCCTGTTTGTCGTGCTCTCGCTGACGCTCGCTCCGTCGCTCGGGCCCTTTCTGCCGCTGACCGCCTTTCTCGGTGCCGCCCTGGCCGCCGGAGTCGTGCTCCTGGTGGCCGGGAGTGCCGGAGGCGGGCGTACCACGGTGATCCTGGCCGGTATTGCCTGCACCTCGCTCTTCCAGGCCGGCATCTCCTTCCTTTCGGTGATCGATCCCGAGGTGCTGGCCGGGTACAGCGCCTTCTCGATCGGCGGCTTTGCCGGTGTCACGGTGGGGGCACTTGCTGTGCCCGGTGCACTGATCGCCGCCTGCCTTGCGGCCTCCCTCCTGCTATCCCGCCGTATAACGCTCCTTACGCTCGGTGACGGCATGGCCGCCGCCCTCGGCGTACGGGTGCGCCGCCTGCGTGCGGTGATCCTGGGGCTTGCCGCCCTTTCGGCCGCCGCCGTCATCAGCTTTGCGGGGCTTCTGGGCTTTGTCGGGCTGGTAGTCCCGCACATGGCACGCCGCCTGACGGGGCACAGCCTCCCTGTGCTTCTTGTGAGCGCGCCCCTGCTCGGGGCGATCCTTTTGCTCCTTGGCGATCTCGGTGCGCGCACCCTGCTGGCCCCCTCGGACATCCCCGTGGGGATCATTACCTCGCTGATTGGGGCGCCCTTCTTCTTTGTGCTTCTGCTACGGGGGAGGTGCCGCCATGCTTGAGATCAATTCCCTGTCGCTCACGCTTGCCCGAAGGACGGTCCTGCGGGACATCAGCGCCACCGTGCGACGAGGGCGCCTTACGGTGCTCCTCGGGAAGAACGGGAGCGGCAAGACCTCGCTCCTGCGTTGCCTTACGCGCGAGCTTCCCTATGAGGGACGGGTGACGCTCGACGGGATGCCGACCGAAGAGCTCGCACCGCGCGAGCTGGCACGTCGCCTTGCGTATCTGCCGCAGCTCCTCCCCGAAACGCCGCTCACCGTCCGCGAGCTTGCGATGCTCGGGCGCTCCCCCTATCTTTCGCTTCTCTCTCACCCCTCGGAGGATGACCGTGCGGCCGTCCTCTCAGCGATGCAACGGGTGGGAGTCGAGGCCCTTGCGGAGCGGAGCCTCCTCTCGCTCTCGGGGGGCGAGCGCCGCCGTGCCTTCCTGGCCATGGTGCTGGCGCAGGCTACCCCCCTGCTTCTCCTTGACGAGCCGACCTCGCATCTCGATGCCATCACGCGGCGCGAGCTCCTCGCCCTGCTTGGCACAGCGACAAGGGGCGAGGGGACGTGTGCCCTCGTTGTCCTGCACGACGTCAACGATGCCATCCGCCTTGCCGATGATATTCTCCTCATGGAGGAGGGGCGGCTCACCTTTGCCGGGACGAGGGACGAATTCCTCGCCGCACAATTCCCCGAGCGCCACTTCGGCCTCACCCGGGTCGCCACCGACGGTACGCTCCCCTTTTTCTACTGAAAGCGGCGATATGCGGCACTCTTCGCCGCAAGGAGAGAACCGTTTCACCAAAAAGAAAAAGGCTTTCGCTTTAGGTCGTATCCTAAAGGACAGTTTTTTAAAATACGGTATATCCCGAAAGAGGTATGCCGTATTTTTGCATTTGTGGACACAAATGCAGTGCTTGTCAGGAAAAACTGACATACGAAGAAACCATAATAAAACAGATGGGGTTTTAAGATTCAACACACCGCTATATAAAAAGCTCTCGTTCCGTTCGAAACGAGAGCTGAGTTGGTTTATAAATGCTTCTTGTTAAATATCGGTATGCTGACGGCAAAACAAATAACACTCGCAATAGCCGTTACAATCATGGCCGCGATATATTCTTTTGATTGAACCATACCATATATCAGGGAATTACCGTCCATCAATCGAGTAGGCAGATATTTATTTGCCTTGGGTAGCAAACCAACGATATAGGAAATAAGAATGATGATACCCGTTCCGAGAAGCACTCCCGTGTTGGATGCGGATATCGTAGAAAAGAGAGTCATCAAAGAAATGACGAATACGCCGAACAACCAGAGGCACACAACCGAAAGCAGAAGATTCTGCGCTACCGAGTTATCCCAAAAATATGAATTATAAAGATACGTAATTCCAAAGCAGAACCAATAACTGACAGTCCAAATTGCTAATAGAACACCTGCTTTTGAAATAACGACCTTGTATCTTTCAAGTCCTTTCGTCAAGGAAAGCACCAGCGTACCCGAGCTATACTCTTTGGTAAAGATCGCACCTTGAAGCAAAACGAAGGCGATCAGCCCGATGGGCATATTTTTGAAAAATTGCACCCACGAATCCATCGCGCTGACTTTTACATCGGTCACTATCATACCGCTTTCCGCAAGCGAGTCTGCCATAACCTCAAGCAGCCAAGGCGTTAGCTTTGTCACCGCAGGATTCATAATTCCAAGCAGAACAAACAGAGCGAGCGTTATCCACAATCTACCGCTGCGAAGCTGCTCCATACATTCTTTTTTTATGAAAGCGAACAAGGATTTCATTTATCCGTCACCTCCATAAACAGATCTTCAAGACTCGGCTCTAAACGCTCCACCTTCAAGAGTGATATACAATGATCTGCAACAAAGCGCAAAATTTCGGATGCAGAATACTTATTCTCCGAGAACGTCATTTTATTTCTGTCGATTTCCTTCGCCTCGGGAAAGGCATTTCGCAAAATGACAGTATCTGAGTCGTTTTCGGTTTCTATCATATATTCGTTGCTTCGGTATCTCGTTTTGATATCGGACAGCTTACCTTGAATATCTACCACGCCATCTTTAAGAAAAGCCACGTCGGTACAAATACGCTCCACATCGGATAGAATGTGCGTAGAAAACAGTACCGTCGTCTGATCCTTGATAGCCAAAAGAATATCGAGTATTTCTTTTCTGCCGACGGGATCGAGCGCCGAGGTTGGCTCGTCACAAATAAGAAGCTTCGGGCAAGAGAGGAGTGCCTGCGCGATGCCCAAGCGTTGCTTCATACCTCGTGAAAAGCCTTTGATACGGTGCGTTTCATCAGCAAGACCGACAAGAGTTAGTAGATCTTTTGTACGTTCTTCTATATCTGCACGGCTCATTCCCGTAATCTCACCGCAAAAACGCAGATATTCTTTCGCCGTCATAAACGAATAGAATTCGGGCACGTCGGGGAGATAGCCGATATAACGGTTGGTAGCGGTTTGTCCGTAGACCGCTTTCTCTCCGTTAACAATAATATCTCCCGAATCGGCCCTCAGAAGTCCAAGAACGGTTTTCATCGTGGTTGTCTTGCCCGAACCGTTTTTTCCTATAAAGCCATAAATGCTATGCTCCGGCACGGACAGATCAAGTCCTCTCAAAACCTCTTTATCACCAAACCGCTTATGCAGACCGGTGATGCGTAGCATATCCATTAGGAATCCTCCTTACCGAGAAGGAAATATAGGATCGGACCGACAAAGTTCATCAGCACGATGGTAATAACCAGCCACAAAGCACGATTACCACGCTTATATGTCTT
>JAZSGE010000052.1:0-14233 GCA_045532575.1 Eubacteriales bacterium
CATCAATCAATACGGCAAAGGAAAACAAAAATGGCTAACGAAAACCATTTTAGTGGCAAAGCACAATTCTACAATAGCAGACCAACATATCCAAAAGAATGTATTGATTATTTGGTTAACAAATTCAACTTGATATCTAACAGTGTTATCGCTGATATAGGTGCAGGAACAGGAATATTGACGAAACCTTTTCTTGATCTTGGTTGTTCGGCATATGCCGTAGAGCCAAATGAGGATATGTTTACTGAGTTGAGCAAAAATTTATCTCAATATCAAAACGTGTTTCTTTTGAAAGCTTCTGCTGAAAAGACCGATATTCCGACTCTTTCTTGCGACGCGGTAGTCATCGGCACGGCTTTCCATTGGTTTGACAAAGAAAAATTTTATGCAGAATGCAGACGAATATTAAAAAACAACAAGTATGTAGCTATTTTGAGAATAGGAAACAATACCGAGGCAGATAAACAAATTGATAAAATAAAGCATTATTCAGAGCAAGATTTGAATGAGGCAAAAACGTTCTTTGGGGACGGATTTTTAGAACATATCTGCTTTGAATATTCTCAATCTTTCGATGAAGAAAGATATATTAAAAATTTGCTTTCCTCGGCAACTGCTCCGTTACCAAACGATGCGAGATTTGATGAGTATATAAGCAAGTGCAAGAGCGTTTTCAATAATCATTTTGAAAGTGGAATTGCTGAATTACCTTTTGTTGTAAATTGTTATATAGGAAAGTTGGATACATAGGCCTCGTTGCAAGCATGGCATTAAAAGCCCGGTAGATCGCGGAAACTTTTAACCCCCATACACGCCTGTGGGTTAGTGTACCCTCTGCAAAATCGGCGTGCATCTAAATCAGCCACACACGGTTTTGCATCTAAATCGGACACACATCACAGAAAAACGCACTTGCAGGCGCAAGTGCTTTTTTCAATGAAGCGCGCCTTACGGCGCATGAAAAATGAAGCAGGGCTTTGCCCTATGAAGCGTGCCTGGCACACGGAGAAGTTAGAGCGCGCTTCGCTTCATGGCGGCAACGCCGCCGCTTCATACAAGCCGCAGGCTTGTGCTTCATATTCGCGAAGCGAATGCTTCTTTTTTTCGACTCTGAAGTTTTTCGAAATTTTGTAGATGCATTTCGGGCATTTTCGCTCTGTAGACAGATTCGAACCAGCGAAATGCATTTTTTGATATAGATTCCCCACAGAAGCAAATCCGTGGACAGATTCGGACTATCGAACTCTCTACTCAATTCAAATTCGAGTTTGGTTCAAAAAATGCGTTATTGTTTTCGTAACATTTCTCTGATATAATAAAGTCACCGAACCGGAACGGAATAATTTCTCAAAGGAGAACGCTATTATGAAATCCATAGGCGATAAGATAAAAGAGTATCGACAGAAGAATCACATGACGCAAGAACAGCTTGCCTCTTGTTTGAATGTCACATTCCAAACCGTTTCGAAATGGGAAACCGGTGTATCGAGCCCGGATTTGTCGTTAATTATTCCTATCACGAAAATCTTCCATATTTCTGCTGATGAGTTACTCGGTATCAATGATGTTGAATCAGATAAGAGATATGACGAACTCAAACAGGCATACGATCACACTTTTAAGACAGAAGATTTTGCAGAACGTCAGAGAATATGTGAGATTGCAGTATCTGAATATCCCGGAGACATGAAATGGTTGATCAATCTCGCTTGGGTGGTATCGAACCGTTCCTTTGAACATGAGGACAATGATAAATACATTGCAGAACAGGAAAAAGCAATCAAACTGTTCGATGCAGTTGTGAAAAACTGCAAGGATGATATTATCAGAGGTGAAGCCATTCAAGGCATCACACAGCTACTCGGTTGGAGAGGGCGCAAGGACGAGGCAAGAAAATATGCGGAAATGATTCCCGAGCGAGCAATGATCTCGCGTGATGCGGTTTTAGAAAACATTTTGGAAGGCGACGAGTTGATTCTGTTTAAGCAAAAGCGAATTATGAGTCATATTGAGGGTGTGCTTTGGGATCTGTCTCTAATGCCTACCGTTTATACAGACATTATGCGCGATATCGTTCACTTGATGTTTCCCGATGGAAATTACATTGAGTTTAATCACAACCTCTACTATGCCGTGCGCAAACAAATCAACCATATGCTGAAGCATAAACCAAATACCTCGGCAGAAAAGATATGTGGATTGCTGGCAGAAATGAAGTCCTATGCAAAAGCGTACGATGATATCGTTTTCTCAAAACCAGGTGTTTACAAATATTCGACCCCTTGGTTCGATCACATTGAAGAAGATACGCGAGAGTGGCTTGGCAATGAGGGCGAGCCGATGACGCAGGATTTCTATAAGTACCTTGAAGAGGAACAGTTTGATAGTCTGCGCAATTCCGAGTTCTTTGTTTCGCTGAAAAAATAAATACATAGGCCTCGTTGCAAGCATGGCGTTGCGCCCCGGAAAATAGCGGTCAAGTGCAACCCCCATACACGCCTGTGGGTTAGTGTACCCTCTGCAAAATCGGCGTGCATCTAAATCAGCCACACACGGTTTTGCATCTAAATCGGACACACATCACAGAAAAAAGCACTTGCAGGCGCAAGTGCTTTTTTTCAATGAAGCGCGCCTTACGGCGCATGAAAAATGAAGCAGGGCTTTGCCCTATGAAGCGTGCCTGGCACACGGAGAAGTTAGAGCGCGCATCCGTCCGAGGAGATTTTCCCCTGTAACACGTATATTCCGCCATTTCTTTGGGGAATCCCGTTTTCACGATTGACTTCTCATGTCAATCGTGTTACAATCATTGCAATCCATGCAATTGGGGGTCTTGAAAATGGAGCTTTTGGCAACAATTCTCCGCCTTTTGGCGGTAGCGATGTTCGTTTTGAGCTATCAGCTGAAAAGTCGACGGAATATCATACTCACCAACGCAGGCTCGCGCGTGCTTTACGTTGCGCAGTATATTCTGCTCGGAGCGTTCGAGGGAGCACTTCTTGATGTTGTTGCCCTTTTCGTTTCGCTATTTTATAAGGCACGTGATAAAGTCTTTATGAAAAAGCACCCTGCGCTGACGCTTATCGCTACAAATGCCGTGATCCTTGGGCTCGGTATGCTGACCTACAAAAGCATCTTCAGCCTTTTGCCGATACTCGGTGTCATATTTGAAACGCTTGGGCTTTGGCTGAAAAAGGAAAAGCACATACGCCTCGTTTCGCTTCTCGGCGCGCCCTTCTGGCTCGTTTACAACATACTTTGCCGAGCCTACGGCTCGGCGATCGGCAATGTGATCACCTTGGTTTCCATCCTTGTGGCCATCGTTCGTTACGACATTCTCAAAAAAGAAAAAACCAAAGCCCCGTAGTTCAGCTTACATCCCACCCCCACAGCCAAAAATCCGAGAACCGTGTTCTCGGATTTTTCATTTGTGCCGCGAGGCACACTATCCTTTGCGTGGCACACGGGAAATTTTCCCCTTGCAATGCACGGCGGAGTGTGTTATACTAAGCAAAAAGAATATACGGGAGCTTGTACACAGGCTGAGAGGAAGGTGCGACCTTCGACCGTTCACCTGATTTGGGTAATGCCAACGTAGGGATATTGTCCGCTGCTTTCGAGTTACCTGTATTGGGTAACTCTTTTATTTTTGCGAGGGGAGGTGAAAAAATGAAATCTCTTAAAATGATGCTGCTTGGCTTCGCTTTTTTGCTGATCGCTCTGATGGGGGTGCTCCTGTACGAGAGTGGGTTCGGGTACATCCTGTTTCTCGTCGGGGCGCCGCTTGGGCTCCTGCTTTGCATCATCGGGTGCTTCCGCGAGGAGATCCGGGCGTGGCTTGACAAGGCGAAACAGGAGGGGGAAGGTCCCGAGGAGTAGGGAAGGCTCCCCCTCCCCTCTCCCGTAAGGTAAAAGAAGCATCCCCCGTGCAGGGGGATGCTTCTTTTCTATATGCCAAAGGCCGCACTTTCGCGTATTTCAAAGAAAAATTAAGTCTCTTCTCTTGCTAAACCGGAGGCGGCGTGCTATAATCGCAGTATAATCGCAGTAGAATGCTTGAAAACGAGGTGAAACGTATGGCAATCCACAAAATCGAGGCGCTCCTCCGGAGCTCAATGGCGCGTGTCTTCCCCGAGGTCGAGCCCGAGGGGGCCGAGCTTACGCATCTGACCTGTCTTGCGAACGAGCCGCTCTCCTTCCAGGTAGCGTACAAGCTGATCTCGAATCAGGTCTACAACGTCGGCACTCACGTGCGGATTGAATCCGACCTCCCGATCTCGGTCTATGCCGTCGGGTACGTGCCTGCCCTTCAGACGAAGGACACCTATAACGACGACTCCTACCGCGCGGGCCTTTTTGGCGATATGCTCCTGCCGAAGACGGCAAATCCTAAGATCGAGGAGATCAAGTACCCCTGGGAAAGCATCTACCTTGAGAACGACAAAACGCGCCTTGTGGCGCGCACCGACTCCTGGCAGAGCGTGTGGTTCACGGTCAACGAGGGCGAAAAGCGCCTTCCGGCAGGGACCTACCCCATAAAGCTCACCTTCCTCTCGATGAAGGACAATGCCCCTCTCGGGGAATGCGCGCTGACGGTGGAGGTCATCGGGGCGACTCTTCCGAAGCAAAGTCTTCTTTACACCAACTGGTTCCACTGCGACTGCCTTGCCGATATGTACGGCATTCAGCCCTTCTCGGAGCGCTTCTTCGAGATCTTTGCCGACTATGTGGAGAAGGCCGCAAGGAACGGCATGAATACCCTCCTGACCCCCTGCTTCACGCCGCCGCTCGATACCCCCATCGGGAAGGAGCGGCCGACGGTGCAGCTCGTCGGGGTCACGGTCGAGGAGGGGAAATACTCCTTTGACTTCTCGCTCCTTGATCGCTACATCGACGTCGCGATGGCGAACGGCATCACGCACTTTGAGCATACCCACCTCTTTACGCAGTGGGGGGCGAAGCACGCGGTGAAGGTGATGGCGACCGTCAACGGCAAGTATAAGCGCCTCTTCGGCTGGGATACCGTCGCGTGGGGGAAGAAGTATGCCGACTTCCTCCGGGCGTATCTTACCGCCCTCCTTGCCTTCCTGAAGGCGAAGGGGGTCGATCACCGCTTCCTCTACCACGTCTCGGATGAGCCCTCGACGAAGGTACAGGAGAATTACCGCCGCGCCAAGCGCCCGCTTGACGAGCTGCTCGGCGATTACACCGTCTGCGACGCCCTCTCGAATTACGAGTTCTATGCCGACGGCACGGTCAAGACCCCCGTCGTCTGCACCTCGCACGCCGAGGACTTCTGCGGACGGACGAAGGACCTTTGGGTCTATTACACGGGTGGCCAGGCGACCGAGGGCCTTGCCAACCGCAAGCTGAACACCACGGGTGAGCGCAACCGCATGCTCGGCGTTCAGATGTATATGAACGACATCAAGGGCTTTTTGCACTGGGGCTACAACTATTGGTACGGGCCTCTTTCCCAGGGGATCGCCGACCCGCGCACCGAGCCCTCGAACTTCTCGGGCGGCAGCCCCGGCTCGGCCTTCCTCGTCTATCCCGCGACCGACGGCACCTGCCTGCAGTCGATCCGCCAGAAGGTCTTCTACGAGGCGGTGAACGATATGCGCGCGCTGATACGCCTTGAGCGCCTCTTTGGCAAGCGCAACACCCACCGCCTTGTCGAGGACTACTACGGCAAGGTCACCTTCCACACGCATCTCGGCTCGCCCGAGCGTCAGCTTGCCTTCCGCGAGCTTGTCAACCGCAAGATCGCCGAGCTCTCGGCGAGGAAGTAAAGGAGAGACGGCTATGAGACTTGGGAGAATCGCCGGCTACGACGAAGCCGCCTTCCGCACCGTCAGGGAGCAGGGGCTGGATTTCATCGAGATCTGCTGTAATAACGGAAGCGAGGCCGAGGCGTGCATCGCGGCCAAGGCCGCCACAAAAGCCCTGATCGAGACGACCGGGCTCCCCGTTTCCTCGGTCGGCCGTTGGAACCACGACGTGGTCGAGGGCGGCGCCCTTCTTGACGAGCGTGTCAGGAGCTACGAGGCACTCCTCGGGACAGCGATCGCGCTTGGCGCCGGGACCTTTGCTTGCGGCATCAACTACGACAGCAGCATCAGCCTTTATAAAAACTACACGCTGGCCATCGAATTCTTCGGGCGTCTTCTCGCCGCTGCCGACGGCAGGATCCGCGTTGCCGTGCAGAACTGCGATTGGAACAATTACATCGTCTCGCCCACCGAGTGGCGCGTGATCCTCGGCGAGCTGCCCGCGCTTATGCTCAAGTACGATGCCTCCCATGCCTACAACCGAGGGGCGGACTACCTGGCCGAGATGTCGGAGTTTGGCGAGAGGATCGCACACGTCCACATCAAGGGGACCACTCATGCCGAGGTGCGCCGCGTTGACGATCCGCCTGCGGGCATGGACGATATCCGCTGGCCCTCGCTCTTCTCCGTGCTGTATGCCAGAGGCTATGACGGTGATCTCTCGATCGAGCCGCACTCGGCCACCTGGCGCGGCGCGCTCGGAGACGCGGGCATTGCCTTTACGCGCGACTATATCCGACGCTTTATGCTGACGTAAGCGGTCGGGGCCCCAAGGAGACGGGTACTCTGCCCTCCCCTTGACTTTTCCCTCTTCCCATGCTATAATCACAGCGTTATTCTGTTTCACGAAAGGCTATCCATGGACATCATTGACGACCTTATACTTAATGTAGCGATCCTCTTCCTTATGATGATCCCCGGTGTGATCCTGCGCACCTGCGGCCTGGTCTCGGCTGAGTTTGGCAAGGGGCTCTCAAACCTCGTGCTCTACATCGCCCAGCCCGCCCTTATCGTGTGTGCCTATGCGACCTATGGGGGAGACGGGAACATCTGGCTGAACTCGTTGTGGGTGCTGCTTTTGTCGGCCTTGACACACCTGATCTTTGCCGGGGTCGCGCTCCTCTTCTTCCGCAGGGCCGAGGACGGCAGGCGCCGGATGCTCCGCATGGTCACCGTCTTCTCGAACGCGGCCTTTATGGGGATCCCCCTCATCAGCGAGATCCTCGACAGCGAGGCGGTCATCTACGCCTCGATCTACAACATTCCCTTCAACATCTTCCTTTGGTCGCTCGGCGTCTACTTCTGCACCGCGCGCCGCGACGAGGACGGTGACGGCACCCCCGACGGTGAGACCAAGCCGCGGTATGCGATCTCGCCCCTGAAGGTCGCCCTGCACCCCGTCAACATTGCCGCCGTCATCGGCATCGTGCTTCTCGCTTTGCGCTGGGATGCCCACGTGCCGGCCGTTGCCTCCGAATTTGTGGTCGATGTCCTCACGATGCTGAAGCATCTGGTGGCGCCGCTTGCGATGTTCGTCATCGGTCTGCGCCTCCCCGAGATCCGCCTCAGGGACTCGCTCCGTGACGGGCACGCCTATCTCTTCCTGGCGCTTCGCCACTTCCTTCTGCCGGGGGTCATTGCTCTCTTCCTTTGGCTCCTCTTACTGATCGGACTTCCGCTCGGGCGCACCGTTGTGACGGTGGTGCTCCTCCTCGCGGCAACGCCCGCCGCCACCTCGGCCACGATGTTCGCCGAAAAGTACGACTGTGACGTGCCCTACACCGGGCGCCTCGTCATCTACTCTACCCTGCTTTCGATCCTTTCGATGCCGGTATTTGCCATGCTGGCCGATCTGATCTCGCGTTGATTTTGTAACGTTTGGTTTACACAAAAAGAAAAAAGAGCCTCAAGGCTCTTTTTTCTTTGTCTTTTTGTGGTTGAGCATCCGCGCAACGGCAGGGCGGTGCACCTTCATCGCGCCCACGGGGCAGAACTCCTGGCAGCAGAAGCAGCGGATGCACGCTGTGCGGTCGATGACGGGTAGCTTTTTCTTCATGGTGATGGCCTTTGCCGGGCAGACCGAGGCGCACTTGGCACAGCCGATGCACTCACGCTTCTTCGGTGCGGGGCGCGGGGTGAGCAGGCGCGGCGCGATCCTGCCGACGACCTTCCCGAGGACACCGGGGAGCATATGATTGAATTCGACGACCGAGCCGGTCTCGATCAGGTCAAAATCGGGGATCGCGTGCGCAAGGAGGGCGGGATCGACCGAAAGCTCCTCGAAGGTGGCCGGGGAGAGCCCCCGTGCGACCGCCGCGCGGATCGTGGGAACGCTCTCGGGGGAAAGGCCCATCAGACGGACGGCGGCCACATCCAGCGCGTAGGGCGAGGGCGAGGCGAGGAGGGCGCCGACAAAGCGGGGCTCGCCCGCCGTCGGGCCGTTGCCCTCCATACCGACGACCGCATCGACGAGCGAGAGGCGGCACTTCCAGTATTCATTGAGATCGACCAGCATATCGGCAAAGCGGTCGGCCTCGGGATGGCTGAAATGGTATTCGAGCTTCAGGGTGCCGGGGATGGTGCCGAAGAGGTTCTTGACGGCGCCCGAGTAGCCCATCATCCCGTGGGTCTTGAGCTTCGCGAAGTTGATAATGGCATCCGCCTCCTGCAGCCAGGAGACGGCGGTAAAGCGGCGCGCTTCACGCGCCTCGGGAAATTCGACCTCCGCCTGCGAGAAGTCGCGGTTGAGGGTCGCCCCGACCTCCTCAACGGCGGTCATGCCCGATACGCGGTAGACGGTGGCCATCATGGCTCCGTTGAAGGGGCCCCCGGGGCTGTCACCGACGACCACCGAGGCACCGCGCGCGACAAGACGGCGGCACAGCTCCGTCACAAGCGCCGGGTGCGTGACGCCCGCGCTCTCGGGCTTCATCGCGCTGACGAGGTTGACCTTGACGGCGACCTTCATCCCCTCGGTCACAAAGTCGAGCGCCCCCTCGGGGAGCAGGCGGTCAAAGGCCTCTCGGACGGTAGCCTCGCTGTACTCGGCACACGGGGCAAAATAGACGCGATTCTCCATAGCGGCTCCTTTTATGTTCATTATCTGTATTATACCGCCAGAGGGGCGCAAAGTCAAGGGGCGAGAGGCGCAGGCCATAAAGACCCCAGGAAATAAAAGATCCCCGTTCCTAAGAACGAGGATCCTTGGTGGAGACAATAGGAGTTGAACCTATGACCTCTTGCATGTCAAGCAAGCGCTCTAACCAACTGAGCTATGCCTCCGAACAGATGATAGTATATCACATTATTTCGGAATATGCAAGAGGTTTTTTGAAAAAAGTTTGGTTTTTGAAAAATTTTTCTTTATGCGAGGAGGGATTTCTCCCACATAGCGGGGGCCTCATAGCCGAGGAGGTTCACGACCGTTGCGGCGACGTTGGCAAGGCCGAAGCTGCCGTCGTCGGCGCGGAGGGTGCGGCCGCCCTTCGGATCGAAGAGGATGCAGGGAACGCGGTTCAGGGTGTGGCTGGTCTTCGCCTTGGGCTTACCGTCCTTCGTGAGCTTGAGCTCTCCCTTCTTGTCGACCTCGTACATCTCGTCGGCATTGCCGTGGTCGGCGGTCAGGAGGGCGACACCGCCGAGCTTCTCGACGACGGCGAGGATGCGCGCAAGGCAGAGGTCAAGGGCCTCCATCGAGCATTCGGTAGCCAGGAAGTTGCCGGTGTGACCGACCATATCGCCGTTCGGGAAGTTGACGCGCAGGGTCTTGTACTTGCCGCTCTCCAGCTCCTCGATCAGGCGATCGGTGATCTCGGCGCACTTCATCCAGGGGCGCTGCTCAAAGGGCACGACGTCCGAGGGGATCTCGATATAGGTCTCGAGCTCCTCCGAGAACTTGCCCGACTTATTGCCGTTCCAGAAGTAGGTCACGTGGCCGTACTTCTGGGTCTCGGAGATGGCGAGCTGGGAGATGCCGGTCGCGGCGAGGTACTCGCCCATCGTGTTGGTGATCTCGGGGGGATTGACCAGGTAGTGCGAGGGGATGTGCAGGTCGCCGTCATACTCCAGCATGCCGGCGTAGAAGACCTCGGGCACGCGGCGGCGGTCAAACTTATCGAAGTCGGCACCCGCCTCGAAGGTCTTCGAGATCTCGATGGCGCGGTCACCGCGGAAGTTGTAGAAGACAACGCTGTCGCCATCCTCGACCGTGCCGACGGGGGCACCGTCCTCGGTGATGACGAAGGGGGGCAGATCCTGGTCGATCACGCCAAGCTCGGCACGGTAGGTGTTGACGGCCTCCTCCGCCGAGGCAAAGCCGCGCCCTTCCCCGAGGACGTGGGTCTGCCAGCCGCGCTCGACCATCGACCAATCGGCCTCGTAGCGGTCCATCGTGATCTTCATACGGCCGCCGCCCGAGGCGATCTTCACGTCGAAGGAGGCGTCACGGAGCGAGGTGAGGAAATCCTCGAAGGGGAGGATATAGTCGAGCGCCGAGGTCTCACCGACATCACGCCCGTCGATCAGGATGTGCAGGCGCACGCGGCGGACACCGTCCGCCTTCGCACGGACGATGAGGGCCTTGAGGTGATCGATGTGCGAATGGACGTTGCCGTCCGAGAAGAGACCGAGGAAGTGGAGGGTACCGCCCGCCTGCGAGCGAGCGATGAGCGACTGCCAGGTGCTTGATGCGAAGAGCTTGCCGTTCTCGATCGACTGCGAGACGAGCTTGGCGCCCTGGGCGAAGACCTGACCGGCACCGAGGGCGTTATGGCCGACCTCGGAATTCCCCATATCGTCATCCGAGGGGAGACCCACCGCCGTGCCGTGGGCACGGAGCGAGACCGTCGGGCATTCGGCAAGGAGACGATCGAGGGTCGGGGTGTGCGCGGCGGCCACCGCGTTGGCGGCACCGGCGGGAGCGAGACCGACACCGTCCATCACGATCGTGACAACGGGGCCGGCGACGGGGGTAAGGGCATTGGACTTTTTGAGTGCTTGTACCATATCGTTTTCCTTTCGGACGTCAGATGTCGGCGTCCTGAATGTATTTGAAACCGTTTTCGGAAATGAAGCGCTTGCGCTCCTGGAGCTCGTCACCGAGCAGGGTATCGAACATATACGCCGTGGCCTCGGCCTCGGCCGGGGAGACGGCAATGAGACGGCGCGTGGCCGGGTTCATCGTGGTCTTCCACATCATTTCGGGCTCGTTCTCACCAAGGCCCTTCGAGCGCTGGAGGGTGTACTTTTTGTCACCGAGCGTCTTTAAGATATCGGTCTTCTCCTGCTCGTTATAGGCGAAATAGATGTCGTTCCCCGACGTGATCTCAAAAAGAGGCGACTCGGCAATGAAGATCTTCTGCTCGCGGATGAGGGTGGGGAGCAGGCGGTAGAAGAGCGTTAAGAGGAGGGTGCGGATCTGGAAGCCGTCCTCGTCGGCATCGGTGCAGATGATGATGCGCTTCCAACGCAGGGCGTTGAGGTCAAACTTCACAAGGTCGCCCTTGGCCTTCCCCTCGATCTCGACTCCACAGCCGATGACACGGAGGAGGTCGCAGATGATCTTGCTCTCAAAGATCTTCGCGTAGGTGCTCTTCATACAGTTGAGCGTCTTACCGCGGACCGGGATGATGGCCTGGTATTCGGCGTTGCGGCCGAGCTTACAGGACGTCAGGGCCGAATCGCCCTCCACGATGTAGAGCTCGCGGATGTCGGGATCCTTCGAGCGGCAGCTGACGAATTTCTCAACGCGGTTTGCGATGTCCATCGTGCCGGCGAGCTTCTTCTTGATGTCGAGGCGGTTCTCCTCGGCCTTCTCGCGGCTACGCTTGTTGACGAGGACCTGGTTGGCAAAGAGGCCGGCCTCGGTCGGATTCTCGGCGAAGTAGATCTCAAGCTTCTGCTTGATGAAATCGGTGAGTGCCTTGGCAATGAAGGTGTTGTTGATCGCCTTCTTGGTCTGGTTCTCGTAGGAGGTCATGGTCGAGGCGCTGTTCACGATCACGACAAGGCAATCGGCGATGTCGGCAAAGGTGATCTTCGACTCGTTCTTCGTGTACTTCCCCTGGGCGCGGATGTATTGGTCGAGCGCGGCAGTAAAGCCGAAACGCACCGCCTTATCGGGGGCGCCGCCGTACTCAAGGAAGCTCGAGTTGTGATAGTATTCGGTCGTGGCGGTGGTGTTCGAAACGCAGAAGGCGAGGTCGGCCTTCAGCTTGTATTCGGGCTTGTCCGCACGGTCACGGCCGCGCGTTTCGAGATGCCAAAGGACGGGGGTCGTCATGGCGTTGCCCGCCGTGATCGTGCCGATGTAGTCGGCAAGGCCGTTTTCGAAGCAGTAGGAGGTCTCGGTGAAGCCCCCCTTCTCGTTCTCCACGCGAAGGACGAAGGTGATGCCGGCGTTGACGACGGCCTGACGGTGCAGGGTCGATTCGTAAAACTCGAGCGGGATCGCAATGTCGGTAAAGACCTCAAGGTCGGGCATCCAGCGGATGATGGTGCCGTGGCGCTTCTTATCCGAGGGGGTCAGCTCGCGCACCGTAAGCTCGCTGTCGGGCTCGCCGCGGCGGAAGGAGATCTCGGAAAGGGTCGAGCCGTTGTAGGAATGCACCTGCATATAGGTGGAGGAATACTGCGTGGCGCAGGCACCGAGGCCGTTGAGACCGAGCGAATACTCATAGGCGGCATCGTCGCCGTTGTTGTCGTATTTACCGCCGGCGTACATCTCGCAGAAGATCAGCTCCCAGTTGTAGCGCCCCTCCTTCTCATTCCAGCCGAGGGGAATGCCGCGCCCGGCATCCTCGACCTCGATCGAATGGTCGGCAAAGACGGTGACAAGGATCCTTTTGCCGTAGCCCTCGCGCGCCTCGTCCACCGAGTTCGCAAGGATCTCAAAAAAGGAATGCTGGCATCCCTCAAGCCCATCCGACCCAAAAATGACGGCAGGGCGCTTCCGTACTCTGTCTGCCCCCTTGAGCGAGGTGATGCTTTGATCGTTATATTCCCGCTGTGCGGCACTTTCGGTCTTCGGCATGGCAGTTCCTTTCGTGTTTTTTCATTACATCTATATAGTATAGCAAAAAAGGACGGTCTTGTCAAGAATTCCCGCACGACAAAAAGCGGAAGAAGCAAATAAAAAAGCAAAGCCCGCGTAAAGCAGACTTTGCTTTTTAGTCAATCCGCCAGGACCGTAATGCGGTCGTAAAGGATCTCGGTGATAAGATCCACGATCCAGACGATCACATTGCCAACACCCGTGAAGAGGCACAGAAGGCCAACCACGAGGGTCACAAGGTTGTTCGTCTCGGTGAAGCGGACAACGCGGTAGATGCCGCCGACCAGAACGCCGAAGACCAGCTGAAGAATGATCTTGAAGAGCTTCGGCAGGGCCTCGTACTGCTGGGTCAGGGTCTTACGCTTTGCCATAGGGGAATCCTCCTTATATGTCAATATAGTGTTTCTTACGGTATGGAGGCGCAGGGAGCCTCCTTCCTCTTTATATGTATTATACCACAACCGTGTCCCCTTTGCAAGAGAGATACGGAAAAAGCCGCCGTCTCTAAATGAGCAAAAAGTTTCAAAAAGGGCTTGACAGCGCCCTCTCTATGTGCTATAATGGCTTCACAATGGGCCTTATGTCCCACAAAGGAGGTTCGCTATGCGCACCAAGGATGAACAGCTGTTTGCTGTCATTATGAACTTCATTGATTCCTACACCGAGGAGAACGGGTATTCCCCCACAGTGCGTGAGATCTCGGAGGCTACCGAGATCTCGCGGTCGACGGTACAGCGCTATCTGCAGGATCTGATCGCCGGGGGGCGTGTGACCTCGGGCGGCCGCCGCAGCTACGTGACCGACACCGAGCGGCTCTGCCGCCGTGACTTCATCCGCGTGCCGATCCTCGGCGCGGTCTCGTGCGGACTGCCGAAGTTCGCCGAGGAGAACATCGAGGATTACGTTCAGCTCCCTGCCTCGCTCTTTGGTAGCGGTGACTTTTATATGCTCCGTGCCAACGGCTATTCGATGATCGATGTCGGCATCTCGAGCGGTGACTTTGTGCTCATCCGCCGTCAGTCGACGGCCGAGCCCGGTGAGATCGTGGTCGCCCTCGTCGAGGAGGAGGCGACCCTCAAGCGCTATTATCCCGAGCCCGAGCGCCGCCGCATCCGCCTGCACCCCGAGAACAAGGTGATGGACGATATCTACGTTC
The DNA here is from genome assembly GCA_045532575.1 of Eubacteriales bacterium. Lineage (GTDB taxonomy): Bacteria > Bacillota > Clostridia > Oscillospirales > CAG-272 > UBA1740. The sequence goes on from JAZSGE010000052.1 coordinate 14,039, forward strand.
CCGACTGCGAGATCCAGGGGATCGCCGTGAAGGTTTTGAAGGATCTTTAAGAAAGGGGGTGTCTCATTAAGAATTCAATAAAATCAAGAGAAAATCGAGAAAAATGAAGCAAAAACTCCTCAAAAGGCAAATTCTTAATGAGATCCCCCTTTTTGGGGCGTGCAGATTTAGAGCAGAAATTTTCGTTCTCGATCC
>JAZSGE010000114.1:0-41587 GCA_045532575.1 Eubacteriales bacterium
GGATCGAGAACGAAAATTTCTGCTCTAAATCTGCACGCCCCAAAAAGGGGGATCTCATTAAGAATTTGCCTTTTGAGGAGTTTTTGCTTCATTTTTCTCGATTTTCTCTTGATTTTATTGAATTCTTAATGAGACACCCCCGGGGTATTATTCTTTTGCTTTGATAATTTCCACAGGTTTAATTCTCTTCAAGAAGAGAACGGGGAGCAGGGCGGAAATAAAGGAAATGAAAACCATAATAAGCGAATCCGTCACGAGAAGCAAGGGGAACGTCTTTATGATTTCGTAATTGTTTAGCTCAAGCTTTGAGTAGGCTTGTATTGAGCCTATCAAAACCTCGTTTGCGGCATTGATAGCGGCTAATGATGCCAAGGCGGAAATCACTGATGCCGTGATACCGACTATCAATGTGTTTAACACGAAAATTTTTGAAATATCCGCCGTGTTGCCTCCAAGCGCCTTGATGACGCCTATTTGGTAGCGCGACGCCTTTATGCTCCTTACTCCGAAAAGAACGAGATACGAGGCGATTAAGAGTACTATCGCGTATTCAATCAACTCAAAAAGCGGCTTGAAGCTGTTGAGCACGGAGTTGATGCCGCGCAGAGCCTCTTGCTTTTTTGAAATAAATTCATACTCGTTTTCTTCCATAAAATCTACGATAGCATTGACGTTTTTCGCATCCTTGAAATAGACGCGGGAGGGTCGCCAATCCTGCTGCTTTAAGAAAAGCATATTGTCTTTTGAAAGACAGACGAAATGGTTGGTAAGACAGGCAATTTTAAGGGATTTAGAGTATACTACGGAATTCTTCGGATTATCGTCGAGGTAGCGCGTTACAGTTATCGTTTGCTCGGGGAGCAGGGCGAAATCGTAAAGGTCGGCCGACGTGAATTCGGTGCCGAAAAGCTTGTTATAAAGAGTGTATGGCAAGCCTATTTCTTCGTTTGAAAAGCTTTCCGCGGTAACTCCCGACAGATCGCCCAGCGTGCTGATGTTGGGGGAGCTTGTGTAGAGGCTCTCTTGAATACCGTTTGAGAAATAGAGATTTTTGGACCAGACCAGCGTGTTTTCCTCCAGCTTAAAGTCCCGAACGTAATCGTAGTTTAAGGAATACGCAACGCCGAGATGCATTTTAACCTCGTCAACGAAAGCGATACACTCGGGGGATTTGAAAACCATATCCTCTATTTCTTTCGGGGTGAATTCCTCCTCCGAGTTCTTAATTTCTTGATATTTTTCAAACACGGGTTTGTAGGTTTGCTCGTAATCCGTGTCGATTATTCCGCAGATATAGCCCGCTGAGTTAAGGCCTGCGGGAACGTAGGTTCCTATCAAGGATTGATGCGATGTGTAACGGAAGGAGTTGTTAGCCGTTTCGTGATATATTATTGCATCTGCGAAATAGTCGGTAATTAAAACACCGGTTTGATAAGAGTAATCAAGACTGCCGGCTGTCAGGAGGATCTCGCCGTTTTTGCCGTAGAGGTGCTTAAGATAATCCTCGTCGCAAAGCAACAAGCCGTAATTTTCATAAATGAAAAGCTCTGTGAAGTTGGTGCTTTCGGAAAAGAATATTCCGTTGTCCCACGAGCTTCCTGCGGGCGCATTTGTCCACATCGTAGATTGGTTGTATAGATAATAAGCGTTTTCGTTTTCAAAAACGGATAAGTCGTCGTATATACTTAAAGGATAATCGTTGTATTTTCTTTCGATAGCCAAAATGCCGTTGGTTTCGCTCGAGGCAGTGTTGATTGCGGTGGCGGAATCATACTTAAGGAAGGATTGAATTACCGCAAATACCGAAAACATTAAAAGGCTCAAAAATAAGACCGAAATCATGCTCTTCGTGCGTGAAAAGAAAAATCTTTTGAACAAAGCGCGCACGTTCTCTCGGCGAAGTTTTCGCATGACGAGATTTTGTTTGGTCGGATTATATTCGACGGAGGTTTTCTCAAATCCGGGGCTGTTGACCTTTAGCTCGGTCACCTGCCCGTCGCGTATGGCTGTATTGAGCTTATCGAGCTCGTCGCCGTTAAGATGCGAGTGATAGGGAATGGTTGCCGTGCCGTCTTTGATAATCAAATCATCCGAGTATCCGTTAACTCTGGATATGTCGCTTACTATTTTGCCGTCCGAGAGCTCTATGATGCGGTCGGCATAGGTATTTGCGTCAGTCGTGTTATGAGAAACGACCAGCACCAGCTGATTTTCGGATAATTTCTTAAGCAGATTGAGAATTTGTTTTGAGGTGGAGTTGTCCAGATTTCCCGTAGGCTCATCGCAAAGCACGATGCGCGGTTTTTTAGCAAGAGCTCTTGCAATTGCAACTCTTTGTCTTTGTCCTCCCGAAAGCTCGCTTGGGTAGCGGTCCTTCAGCTCGGAAATTCCCACGGCCTTGAGCTGCGAGAGAAAGAACTCGTCGTTTTGCGCATCAGAGGACAAAAGCGTCACGTTTTCCCATACCGTCAATTCATCTAAAAGGTGATAATCCTGAAAAATAAAGCTGACGAGGTGGCTGCGGTAGGCTTCAAAATCCTTGCCTGAAAAATCCCTTAAGGAGTTAGAAAAGCACAGGATATCTCCACCGTCAAAGGAGTCTAAGCCTCCAAGCAGATTTAATAGCGTGGATTTTCCCGAGCCGCTTTTACCTAAAATAAAAACAAGCCCCGTATCAGGCAAAACGAGGTGGATATCGTCCAAAGCGACGCAAACGCTTTTGCGGTTAGACAAATATTTTTTTGTTAAACCGTCTATTTTAATCATAGTCGTTTCCTTCTGCTTATTTGTGAGTTTAGTATAGGAACCACCATAAGATTTGCAAACACGCTTAATGCTTCAAGCAACCGATCGGAACAACAAAAACGCCGTCGGGTCTACGGTATGCATACTCTCCCGTTCCGGTCAACACCATCAAGAATGAGGGCGTGTTCATCTTGTCGGTGTCAATTTTCGCTTCCATTGCTTTCAGACTCTTTGCGCCTTCTTCAATCAACTTATCGCCGCCAAGCTTGATCTCGATAAGACCATACCTGCCGTTTCTCAAATGAATAACGGCGTCACATTCCTGGCCATCTTTATCGCGATAGTGATAAACACTCCCGTTTAGCGCATCCGCGAAAACGCGAAGATCTCTTACGCACATCGTTTCGAAGAGAAAACCAAAGGTCTTCAAATCGTTGACAAGGTCGTTCGGACCAATGCCAAGAGCCGCAGCCGCGATGGAAGGATCGATATAGTATCTCGTATCCGAAGAACGAATAGCGGCCTTGGAGCGCAGATCAGGATTCCAAGCAGGCATATCCTCTACAACGAAGATCTTGCGGAGAGCGTTTACATAGGATGCTACCGTTTCCTCGTTGATGGGCGTTTCGTCATTTGCGGCAACATCTTGTGCCAATACGGTATTGGGAACTTGACCGCCCTGATTTCTCGCATAGGAGCGCATCAGACGGCGGACTCGTTCGGGGTTCTTGTGTACATTGTCCGCACGATTAATATCAAAGTGAACAACCGCATCATAGTAATCTATCGCCTGATCCAACGCGATTTCATCACGCATATCCACCGCCTGCGGCCATCCTCCACGGCATACGAGAAACGCCAATCGGTCAATGCTAAGCTCCGATGCACCGTCGATTTCCGTGTCGCCATTAAACAAATCACCAAGACTAACCTCGCCGGTCGAATCTCCGGATTCGTATAGACTCATAGGTCTCATGGTAAGCCACGTAAAACGCCCCGTACCCGAGTGGGTGATTTCCTTGGTATCCGGCGGAACGGCTGAGCCGGTCAGCACAAATTGCCCCAACTCCCCTCGATGATCAACCTCAAAACGGATAGCATCCCAAAGCTTCGGTGCAAGCTGCCACTCGTCGATAAGTCTCGGCGTCTCACCCTTTAGAAGTCGTTTGGGGTTAAGCTCGGACATAGCAATGTTTTGCTCCTTCTTTTCGGGATCATCCATATATAAAACACTGGCTACCAGCTGCTCGGCCGTCGTGGTTTTTCCACACCACTTGGGTCCTTCGATCAAAACTGCCCCCTTCCCTTCCAGCTTTCTTTTCAGAATATCATCGGCAATTCTTTTTCTGTATTTTTTCACTCAGAACACCTCACTATCGTTATTTCCAGTTATATAATACACTAAAGCCAAGGAAAATGCAACACTTTTCCGACGATTGTCGAACATTTTTTCCGACGATTGTCTGTTATTTTTTCCGGCGGTTGACGCTTTATACATGGAAATGACGAAATAATTCTCAACGCCCTAAGGCTTGATTACGTATACTTTATGAAGATCGGAAGCACAGTTCTTCTTGCGAAACAATCATAGGGCGGTAATCCAATACAACTACACAACAGATAACCCCGATGACGACGATCATCGGGGCTTTTGTTTTTATCGTCACCGCACAGAGAGAGCGTGGAGTTTATCAAACTCCACGCCCTTGTAACGGTATCCGCCAATATGTGTTTTCTCTGAGATCCGCAACCCTTCAAGGTAGGAGATCAATCCGGAAAACGACCAAATACGCCTGCCGCAGAAGGTCGCATCGCCTCCCATCTCGCGTGCAATTCCGCGCTCCACCTCTCTGCTCCTCCATGACATCGGCAGGAGTGCTGCCGAGAAAAACACACCACGCGATCACAGGCCAAGCGGCGCAAGATCCCGTCAAGGAAGTGTAAAAACAAATCAATAATTTACATAGACAAGCCGTCAAAAAATGGTATAATAAAGTCAAAGACGCAACTATCAGCTCTCAATTCTATTGAAATAAGGAGTAGTATTGCCATGAGTCTTACATTATCAAAGAATCTGCGTGAGCATGTTACGCGCATCGTTGGCGATTTCCCGTCGCGCCATGCCGGCTCGGAGGGCGACTATGCCGCCGCCGATTACATTGAGGGCGCTTTTCGCTCGCTTGGGCTTACCGTTATCCGCGAAAGCTACCCTGTACGCGGTTGGCATTACCGTTCGGCAAGCTTTGAGGATCTGACGCTCGGGTGCACCGTCCCCGGCTTTACCGCCTGTTATTTTTCTGCCTCCTGCGATGTGACGGGCGCATTGCTTGTTTTTGAGGATATGCCCGCCGATGACATTGATGTTACAGGGCGCATCTGCTTTATTAAGCTTCTTTCTGCGGGCGTAGGCCGCCTGAATTGCATTGCCGAGGAGCTGGAGCGCCGAGGCGCGGCCGCCGTGATCTTCGTTTCCTACGGTCACTGCGACGTCGCCCCCTCCACCAAGCGCGTGCGTTCCCCCTTGATCGAAAAGGTCGCCACCCTCGCGGTCAATGCCGAGGGCGCGTTCCATCTGGCCGCACATCCCGACCATACCTATCACCTCACCGTCGATGCCGAGCCGTACGATACGGTAGCATGCAACGTGATCGGTCGCCGCGAGGGCGGTGAACGCAAGGTGGTATTCGGTGCACACTACGATGCCGCCCCGCTCGTTCCCGGTGCGGGTGACGATGCCTCCGGCACCGCGATGCTGATTGAATCCGCGCGGCTTTTTGCCGACTATGACGGCGACTGCACGCTGGACTTTGTCGCCTTTTCGGCCGAGGAATACACCCTAGCGGCAGACCCTGTCGGGAGCGACGATTACATCGCTCGCCACAAGGGCGAAAAAATCCTGTTTTTGATGAATTATGACGACTACGGTCTATATTTTGCCACCCCCCATTGGGAGATCTCTCATGCCGATAAGCTCCCCGCAAGCGTGGAGATCCCGCCGCATGCGGCAACCTCCGGCAACGGCGATGACCGGCCCTTTATCGCGGCGGGGATCCCCACCCTCTGGCTTTGTGATAAAAAGCCCTTCCGCACCCTGCATACCGCCCTCGATTCCATGGATACCTGTGATTTTCCCAAGATGGCCGAGGGAACACTTACCTGCTGCGATCTCGCCCGCCGGCTAATGAGCGAAATGTAACCCTTTATAACAACCGCACCCCTTCATATTGTATTTTTAGGAGAATTGCCATGAAAAAAATCGGACTTGTTGATATCGATGTTTCACACCCCAAGGCCTTTTCGGCCAAGATCGATGAGCTTTCGCTTCCCATGAATTACACCGGCGTTGTCAACTACGGCTTCCGCGAGGCGGACGAGGTTGAGGCATTTGCCAAATCGAGAGGCGCCACAGCTTACAAGACCATTGAGGAAATGGTCCCCCATGTCGATGTCGGCTTTGTGCAGTCCTGCAACTGGGCCAAGCATCTCGACTATGCCATGCCCTTTATCGAGGCGGGCAAGCCGGTATTCATCGATAAGCCGATGGTCGGCTCGGTTGCCGATGTCCGCCGTGTGCGCGAGCTTGCCAAAAACGATGCGACCATCCTCGGCTCGTCGGCCATGCGCTATGCCCCCGAGATCGATGCTTACCTCGCTACCCTTGCTGCAAAGGGCGGTAAGGTTTTGCACATTTTTGTCTCCTGCGGTATTGACGAGTTCAACTACGGCATTCATATCGGCGAGATCATCAGCCGTATCGCGGGTGCCCCCGTCGCCACCTGCCGCTACTGCGGTAAGAGCGAGGAGATCGACGGTAGCTACACCGAAACCTTCTATGCCACCTTTGAAAACGGCATCGGTGCCACCTATGCCATCTGCACCCCGACATTCCAGACCTTTGAGGTTTCGATCATATCCACCAAGGGATCGGAAAGCTTCCGCCTTGCCCCGCTTGACAGCTACGGCGCTATGCTTTCGGGCATTGCCAATGCCCTCGAGGGCAAGGAAAGCCCGATTGTCGATGTCGACACCATCACCGATGCGGTCCTGATGATGCTTGCGGGTAAGCTCTCGCGCGATAAGGGCGGCGAGGTGGTCAATGTTGCCGATCTGCCCGATGACCTCGGCTTTGACGGTGCGGCCTTCGAGAAGGCCTATGCCGCCGCCGCAAAGAAGATCTATTTATGAGCTTTACGGTAAAGAACACCGATATCACGGTTGTCCGTGAGCCGCTCCTGTCGCCCTTTGGCTTCAAGGGAGGCGCACTCACCGAGCTTTGGCAGGTTGTCGTGCGGCTTGACACCGTCGACGGCCGCCATGCCGTCGGTGTCGGATTACAAAGCGTGCTTTGGTCGGACAGCGGTGTGTTTTGCTCACGGAGCGAGGAAGACGGCAACAACGCCATGCTGGCACTTACGCGCCACGCCCTCTCGCTGATCACGGGCAGGCATTTTGCCTCGCCCGAGGCAATGATCGATGCCATCACCGAGGAGGTTTATGCCTACGGGAAAACGGTGACGGGGCGCCCGGATCTTCGCCGCACCTTTGCCCTCAATTCCCTTGTGCCGCTCGACCATGCCGCATGGCAGCTTGAGGCGGCAGCAGCAGGGTGCGAGGATATCACCCGCCTGACCGATGCCCCTGCCCTTTCCTACCGCCACAGCACCTTGGCATCCATTCCGCTTCTGACCTACCACACGGGGGCGGATGAGATCCGCCGTCTTGCCGATGCGGGGGTTGCGCTTTTCAAGATCAAGATCGGCGCCGATCCCGACAAGGACGGCGACCGTGAAAAGATGCTGACCTGGGATAAGGCACGGCTTTCCGAGATCCACGCGATCCTTTCCTCGTACAAAACGCCCCTGACCGAAAGCGGTCACATCGCCTATTACCTTGATGCCAACGGGCGTTACGATACCAAGGAGCGCCTCGCGGCCTTCCTTGACCATGCCGCCGCGATCGGTGCGCTTTCACACATTGTGCTGCTTGAGGAGCCGTTTGCCGAGGAAAACGAGATCGATGTATCCGCCTTCCCCGTCCGCATCGCGGCCGATGAATCCGCCCATAGCCGCGAGGATGTGGAGCGGCGCATTGCCCTCGGCTACCGCGCGATCGCCCTGAAGCCGGCCGCAAAAACCCTCTCTGTCACCCTCTCGATGCTCAAGGCGGCCGCAAGGGCAGGTGTGCCCTGCTTTGTGGCCGACCTGACCGTGCCGCCCCAGCTTGTGGAATTCAACAAGAATATGGCGGCGCGCATTTCTCCGCTCCCCGGTATGCTGTGCGGTGTTCTGGAAACCAACGGCGCGCAAAACTACTGCCGCTGGCGCGAGATGGTGGCCGCCTGTCCGCTTGCCGATATGGGGGATGGTGGCCGTTTTACCGTACCTCATGCATTCTTTACCCACGGCGGCGGTGCCTACCGTCCGCTCCCCTGCTACGAGATCCTTTTTCATTCTTAAATACATAAGGAGAATTATTATGAAAATCCGTGCCCTGATCCTCCCCGTTCATCATCAGAACATCTTTGGCGAAAAGTACTCTGCCCGTCTTGCCGAGCTTGGCGATGTCAAGTTCTACGACCGTAAGGACTTCAATGACCGCGAATATGTCCTTGATTTTGTGCGCGGTGCCGATGTTATCATCACATCCTGGGGCACCCCCAAGCTGGAGGCCGACATTCTTGATGTCTGCCCCTCGCTTTCGCTTGTTCTGCATGCCGCCGGCAGCATCAAGCCCATCCTTTCCGACGCGCTTCTCGCCAAGCGCCCGCGCATGACCGCCGCCGCCATCGCCCTCGGCGAGGGCGTTGCCGAAACCGCCCTCGGCCTTGCCATCTCGGCCTGCAAGGGCATCTATCCGCTTGCCAAGGACACCGCCGAAGGGCTTTGGAACGAGCACAGAACCGAGCGCGTGAAGGACTTTTTTGACATCACGGTCGGCGTGATCAGCGCGGGCTTTGTCGGCCGCCACATGATCAAGCTTCTCAAGAACTTCCATGTGGATATCCTGCTCTACGATCCCACCCTCTCGGCCGAGGAATGCGCTGCACTCGGCACCGAAAAGGTCGAGCTTTCCGATCTTCTTTCGCGCTCGGATGTCATATCCGTCCATGCCCCGTCGATCCCCGCAACCGAGAAGATGCTGAATGCCGACAACCTCGGTCTTATCCGTGACGGTGCCGTGCTGATCAATACCGCGCGCGGTGCGATCTTTGACGAGCCCGCCCTGATCGAGGAGCTGAAGAAGGGGCGCTTCTTTGCCTGCATCGACGTTACCGAGCCGGAGCCCCCCACGGCCGATAACCTCCTTCGTACCCTGCCCAATGTTGTTCTCACCCCCCACATCGCCGGCGCCGTGACCAACGGCCTTGCCCGTGTCGGCGGTCATATCTGCGAGGAGCTCACCCGTTTTGCAAACGGTGAGATCATGCGCACCGAGATCGATGTGGATAAGCTTGGGAGCATGGCATAATGTCAACCAACCGGACATACGGCTTCGGCATTGTCGGGTGCGGAATGATCTCCACCGTCCATGCCGAGGTTATCAAAAATCTTCCCAATGCCTGTCTTGTCGGTGTTTGCGATCACTCTCTTGAGCGCGCCACCGCCTTTGCCGAACAGCATGGCGGCCGCGCCTATGCCGATACCGACGCACTCCTTGCCGCCGAGGGCATTGATGTTATTGTGATCTGCACGCCGAGCGGCACACATGCCGAGCTGACGGTTGCGGCGCTCCGCACAGGCCATCATGTGCTTGTGGAAAAGCCGCTTGCCCTGACGCTTGAGGGGCTTGACGCCATCAAGCAGGCCAAGGTCGAATCGGGGCGCACCGTTGCCGTTGTTTCGCAGCAGCGCTTTTCCCCCGCCGTCAAAAGGATCTCCGCCTTGATTGCCGAGGGCGCACTTGGAAGGCTTCTTCTGGCGGATATCTCGATGCCCTACCACCGCGATCCCTCGTATTATGAGGCGGTCGCCTGGCGCGGCACCAAGGCAATGGACGGCGGAGAGCTTTTCAATCAGGGTATTCACGGTGTTGACCTTCTGATGCATCTGTGCGGCGATGTTCGTGCCGTTACCGGTGTAACACGCACCCTTGTCCACAATATTGAGGCGGAGGACACCACGGTTGCCACCTTGGAGTTTGAAAACGGCGCGATCGGCACACTCCGCTCGACCACCGCGATCAACCCGGGCTACCCCCGCCGCTTTACCCTCTACTTTACCAAGGGCACGATCGCCATTGATGATGACCAGATCGCCACTTGGGATGTTCCCGATGTGGAACGCCCGGAGGTGGTCAAGAGTGACACCGACCGAAAGGCACACCGCGATCCGATGGCCTTTTCGATCGATTATCACCTGGCCGAAACCGCCGACCTGCTTGCCGCCCTCGATGAGGGGCGCGAGCCGCTGATCTCGTTTGACGAGGGCAAGCGTGCCCCCACGGTGATCCTCGCGATCTACCGTGCCGCCGAGGAAAACAGAAGAATTACACTGTAATCAAATCCTTGCCATGCTTGCCCCCCAAAAGCCGAACGCTTTGGGGGGCAAGTTGCTTTATTCGCATTTTTTACTGATTATAATAAAAAAAGCCGACAATGTCGGCTTTTTTATATGATACAAGTCAGAAATCCACCTTTACATTATCCCGCCGCTGGGCACGGTAGGCAAGCGGTGTTACGCCCTCGGCAGTACGGAAGGCGCGGCTGAAATAGTGCACGTTGCTGTACCCTGTGGCGGCAGCGATCTCGGTCACGGTCATATCGGTGCCCGAAAGAAGCGCGCAAGCGCGCTCGTGGCGGCGTGCGTTCAGATAGCGGATCGGAGAAAGCCCAAATGCCACCGAAAAGCGCCGACAAAGATGCTCTCGCGAGAGCGAGAATTGCTCCGCAAGACTGTCAAGGGTAACCTTCGCATCAAGATGGCTGTCGAGAAAGGCACGCACACGAAAGAGCGTTGGTGCCTCACTCTCCAGCTCGGTCACGACCGTCTCGGGGCTGGCAGGCGGATTACCGCGCAGGAGAAAATACAGCGCCCCCTCAACGGCCAGCGCAATCAGCTCACGGTAATAGGGACGCCGCCCCTGCCCTTCCTCGGCGGCGAAGGACAAAAGGGCGCGCACGCGCTCAATGCCTCCGAGGATACGCGGCGGCACACCGTCAAGCCACCCCGCCAAGGGCGGTGCTGCATCAAACTTCAATTCATACGTCGTCATGGCTTCCCCGGGCAGAACATAAATGTTGTGTGCCACCTCGGGCAAGAGGAGAAAAACATCCCCCTCCTTGGCGACGTAACGCTCATCACCAACGGCGATCCATCCCTGGCCTGCCGCGACACAAACAAGCTGATAAAATTTGTGTGTATGCCCGCTCGGTTGCGGTACCGCAATCGGGCGGTACTTACACCGTATCACGGTGCGGATCTCAACAAAAAGCTCCATGGCATCTCCCCTCGGTGTTTCAATCATGAATACAGCCATATTGTAGCAGAAAGCGACCAAAAATTCAATAGATATTTGCCTTTGCCTTATTTTTTGCAACATCCTCTTGACATACTGCGTTTTTGCGGCATAATAGGGAGAGCGCAGCGTTCGCAACGCGTGAGAAGTTATTACTCTTAAGCTCAGGTTTGAGTCACTACGCCTGTTTTAAGAGTAATAAAAATTTTTTTAAAAGTAATTTGCGTTGACAAAGGAGAAACAAGAGAGTATAATAAGCATAAGGACAGGAGGGCTTCTTATGAAATATACTGCCGAAAAAAAACAAACCGTTCGTCTATATATTCTTGATAAAATTTCTTCGGGCTCTTCCAATCTTTCAAGAACCGTTGCCGAAGCCCTCGGCATCAGCACGAACACGGTACACTCCTATCTGAACGAGTTGCTTGCGGACGGAATCATCGAAAAAAAAGCGCGTGGAAAATATGAGCTTGTGGAAACGGCGTCCTTATACACCTTCAAAAGGAGCCTCGGCGAGCTTGAATCAGACACGCTTGCCTATGACGTTTGCCTTCGTGACAAGCTCCGCGATCTTTCCGAAAATGTAAAGCACATCTGGAGCTATACGCTCAGCGAAATGGTCAACAATGTCATTGACCATTCGAATGCCGAGCGTATGGAGATCGGTGTCACGCAAAGCTACCTGAAAACAAGTGTTTCAATCATAGATAACGGAATCGGCATCTTTGAAAAGATCAAACAGCACTTATCCCTCCCAAGCCTTGACGAAGCGATCTGTGAGCTTTTCAAAGGGAAGCTGACGACCGATAAAGCCAACCATTCGGGCGAGGGGATCTTCTTCTCCTCTAAAATGATGGATTCCTTTTTCATTCTTTCGGGTGGAAAAATTTTCACCACCTCCAAATACAAAACCGATCACATCCTTGATTTGGAGGAGCCTTTCCTTGGAACCTGCGTTTATATGTCGCTCTCCAATTTCACAGCGAGAACTGCGCGAGAGGTATTTGATCTTTATGCAAATGCGGAGGGGGCCTTCACCACCACGCGCATCCCACTTAGAAGCATCTTCGATTCAGCTCCTGTTTCGCGCTCACAGGCGAAGCGGATCTGCAACCGTTTGGAATCCTTCCAAGAGGTCATTTTCGATTTTGAAGGCGTCAGTTGGATGGGGCAAGGCTTTGCACACCAGCTGTTCGTTGTGTTCGCAAATTCGCATCCCGAGCTCTCGCTCGTTGCGGTCAATATGAGCGAGGGCGTGGCCGCTATGTACAACCATGTTTTACGCGGCATCTAACACGCGAAAACGGTGCTGAAAAACCGGTTTTGTTCCTTTTCTTTTTTCTCAAGGCTTCCTAACCCTATCAGGTTCGATTTTCTTAAAGCCTGCTCCACCAAAAACAAAAACCACCATTGGCGTACCTGCCGTAGAGCAGGTGCGCCAGTTATATTCGCCTCTGGCGAGTGATATGCACAAGTGCGTGATATGTCCTTCGGACGTGATATGCGCTTTGCGCGTTGATTTTTAAGGCGAATATAATATCACTGCGACCGTCGGGAACAATATCACTACGAGTGAGGCGAGTAATATCACGCTGAGCGAATGCGAAGCATATCACTTTCGTTGCGTTTGTGTCCAAAAAAGCAGTGCTCGTCAGGAAAATTGACAAGGTATAGATGGACATAAAAGAAAGGCTCCCTCCGGGAGGGAGCTCCCGACGAAGTCGGGTGAGGGAGAGCGCGTTGCTATAAAATTTGTTAAAAACTAAAGTCACGCGGGCCCCTTCCGTCACGCTTCGCGTGCCACCTTCCTCCCGGAGGAAGGCTATTATGCTACTACCCGACAGTAAGCAAAAGGAGTACGAACAAAATGCTCATACTCCTTTTGCTTTTTTCGGTAGGTAAAACCTGCTTTATGGAAGGCACCCATTGCGGTGGTCTTTTATTTTGGGCCCACCTTCAGAGGGCCGTATCTTCATCAAAGACACGCACGTAATCGACCTCAAAGACATCGGGTAGCGTGGCCTCGAAGAGCTCGGGAACCGGGGAGCCCGCGCAATGGCCGAGGGCAAGCTCGCCCGCCTCGCCCCTCTCGCCAAAGACCCGGTTATATCCGTGGCATTCGGTCGTTACAAGGAGGAATTGCTCCACCTGCGAGACGGCGCACTCGGGCGCCATCTGACGGCCGATGAGCTTCCCGTCGGTATAGAAGGTGTAGCCATCGGGTGTCCAATCGACCGCATAGGTATGCCAGCCGTCCTCGGTCTCACTGTGCGGGAATTCAAAGTGCCCTGCCCACTTGCTGTCGTCACCGTAGCCGTCCCAGCCGCACCCGCAGATCATCCGACCCTCCTTGTGCTGGCGATAATTCTCCATAATGTCACATTCCACCCCGGCGTAGGCAGGATTCGGATGCGCACCGATCGAGGGAGACTGCAGCCAGAACGCACAGTGCCAGCCATCGCACCGCGGCAGGCGGCAACGGATCTCATAGTAGCCATAGCGGTGCATGAACTTGAATTCGTCTCTCTTGCCGAAGGGCCAGAAAATGCGCGAGGTCTCGTCCCTCGGGTTATCGAAGGTCAGGCCGCCGGTTTGCAGGTGTGCCGAGCAAAAATCGTCACCCCGACGGAGCAGGTGGATGCGCAGGGTGCCGTCCTTGACCTCGACACCGTCGGTCGTGAACGCGGGGGAACGGTATCCCCAGAAATTCAGGCGGTAATTCCACTTGCTCTCATCGAGCGCGTCACCGTCAAATTCATCGTGAAAAACGAGCCGCCACCGCTTATCGGCCGGAAGGAGGCTTGGCACGTGCCCCTCTACGGCAACCGTTTCGGTCATCGGGCAGGCCTTGGGAATCACAGGAACAAAAGCCATGATAGTCTCTCCTTATCTCAAGGAATGCGAGGGTCGCCCTAAGAGGGGGCGGCCGCGATCTCCTTGCCTCTCCCATTATATCCCTTCCCTCGCCCAAAGTCAAGAGCTCACGGGGCCCCGAGAGGATGCCAATACCCGTTAAGGCGACGGTCACAAGGTAGACGCACGGGCGGACAAGCAAAAAGAAAGGGGGGGATGCTGAGCACCCGCCGCTTTCTTTCAGACGATGGCCTCTCTGAGCCACTCGAGGGTGCACTCGACCATGTGCTTCCCGGTTTCGACGCTGGCCTCCTTGGCGCTCTCGGCAAACCATTCGGTATTGCGCTCACAGCGCGACAGGTCAACGAGCTCGGGATAGGTGCCCATCAGGAGGCTGGTCTCCCACTTGCCGGCGTGGTCAAAGCCGCCGCACTTGATCTGGGCATCGGCACCGATCAGGGGAATGACCTTGATGTAGGAGAAGGGATCGTCCGACGAGCCCATATCCTCGTAATAGGAGGCGTAGGCATCGCCGCCCCACCAGCCCTTGCCGAGGGTCTCCTCCATGTATTCCATGGTCACCTTCTTGGCGGCCTTGTGGCAGGCGATCGTCATCGGCATAAGGCCCGCGCCCTCGGTCTGATGGTGGGGGACGAGGTAGATGTTCTTATGACCGGCGGCGATCATCGACTTCAGAATATAATAGAGATAATTGGTGTACGCATCCTCATCGACATGGAAGTGGCTGGGCTTCGGCTCGCAGACGGCGTACGAGGCGACACCGTACCAGATGGGGGGGCAGACCACGATCTCCTTTTCCTTCTCGAGCTCGCGGAGGCACCCGGTGATGACGAGGGTATCGGTGCCGCACGAGGCGTGACGGGCATGATACTCAAGCGTACCGATCGGAATGATGAAGGGGACTCTCCGATCAACGGCGTCCTTGATCTCATCGTATAGCATTTCCAGCATTTGCATGACAGCTTCTCCTATTCTTCTTGGTTATGCCCATATTATACACAATGCCGGGGCGAAAGTCAAGAGAGGGGCAGGCGGATTTCCGCGATCGCCCGGGATATTCATAAAGCCGGCAGACTTTTGGCTCCTCTTTTGCGTTTTCGGCATTGCATCGTGAGGAAAGATGTGCTATACTTTACATAACGAAAAGAACGGAGAGTACATTATGGAGATCCTGTTAGGTAAGCGAAAGCACTTCTTCAAGGCCAACCTGCACTGCCATTCGACCGAGTCGGACGGGCGGCGCTCGGTGGAGGAGCTGAAGGAGGAATACAAAAAGCGCGGGTATTCGATCGTCGCCTTCACCGATCACGAGCACCTACTGGATCATTCCTACCTGAATGACGAGGACTTTCTGACGATCACCTCGTGCGAGCTGGCGGTCAAGGAGTTCCCGGGGCAATCGTCGCTTGTGAACCAGGATATGCGCGTTGCGCATCTGAATTTTTACGCGCTCGACCCGCATAACACGGTGACCCCGTGCTACGCAAGCTCCTACGATCATTACGTCCGTGACGAGAACCGCGATCGCATTCGCTTTGAGGGCGAATACGAGCGAGTCTACGGAGCCGAGGGCATCAATGCCATGATCCGCGAGGGGCAGAGACAGGGCTTCCTCGTTGCCTACAATCATCCGAGCTGGTCGCTCGAGGGGGCCGAGAACTACCTGGCGTACGAGGGCTGCTTTGCCGTTGAGATCTACAACCACAGCTGTGTGATGAGCGGCCATGCCGACGACGAGCGGGTGTTTGCCGAGATGCTGCGCGCCGGAAAGAGCGTGTATTGCACGGCGGCCGACGACAACCATAACGCCAAGGGCTTTGCGGCGCCGGGGTGCGATTCCTTCGGCGGCTTTGTCAGGATCGATGCCGATGCGCTCGAATACGGCGAGATCATGCGCGCCCTGGCGGCCGGGGAGTTCTACGCCTCGACGGGCCCCGAGATCAAAGGTCTGACGCGCGAGGGGGACACCGTCAGGATCGTTACCTCGCCCGTCCGCAGGATCCATCTGCTCACCCGTGGCAGGCGCACCGAGAAGGCCTTTGCCAAGGACGGGGAGTGGCTGACCGAGGCCACCTTCACCCTGCGGGATACCGACGGTATCTTCCGCCTGCGCATCGAGGACGAGCACGGCAGGCGCGCGTACACGCAGGCGTACTCTGTGTGATAAAAGATCGCCCTTAGCGCGAGGCGCCCTAAGGGCCGGGAGGAGACCGCTATGACGAACAAGGACCGCTTCCGCGAGGCCGGCTTCGGACTGATGATCCACTGGGGGCTATATTCCCTGCTTGGCGGCGAATGGCGCGGCCGGCGCATGGACTACATCGGTGAATGGATCATGTCGCGCTACGAGATCCCGATCAAGGAATACGAGAGGCTGGCCGAGGCCTTCAACCCACTTTACTTCGATGCTGAGGAGTGGGTCACGGCGGCCAAGGCGGCCGGGATGAGGTACATCGTGGTGACAGCAAAGCACCACGATGGCTTTGCCATGTACCACTCGAGGGTCGACCGCTACAATATCGTGGATGCGACCCCCTTTGGGCGTGACGTCATCCGCGAGCTTGCCGATGCGTGCCGCAAGCACGACCTACGGCTCGGACTCTACTATTCACAGGTCATCGACTGGCACGAGGAGCACGGCGGCGGCTACGATATGCGCTTTTATCACACCAACCGCGGCGGCATGAGCTGGGATAACGACTGGGATTTCCCCGATCGCGCGAAGAAGAATTACCGCCTGTGCTTTGAGAAGAAGATCAAGCCGCAGGTCAAGGAGATCCTGACCGAGTACGGCGACCTCTTCCTCATCTGGTTCGATACCCCTCTCGACATTCCCGAGGATTGCTCACGCGAGCTGGTTGCGATGGTGAGGCAGTATCAGCCGCAGTGCCTTGTCAATTCGCGCGTTGGGAACGGAGTCGGTGATTACCGCTCCTGCGGCGACAACAAGCTCCCCGACGGCTATTCCGACGAGCTTGTGGAGGCACCCGTCACGCTGAATAGGACCTGGGGCTACAAATCCTTTGATAACGAATGGAAATCGCCGGACGAGGTGCGCGCGATCCTTGCGCGCTGCCGCAACGCCGGGGCGAATCTCCTTCTGAACATCGGACCCGATGGGCTCGGGCGCTTCCCCGTCCCCGCGATGGACGTTCTGCGCGGTCTTGCGGAGGGATGAGCCATGTTTGAAAGTGCCAAATGGATCACGGGGGAGGACCGCCGCGCGTGGCGCCACCCCCCGCACGCCGAGCCGACGCCCTCCCCCTATCTTATCCGCGATTTCGAGGTGCGCGAGGGGATCGCCTCGGTCACCCTGGCTGTGGCGGGGCTCGGGCAGGCCGCCTACTATCTGAACGGCGAGCGCCTCCCCGGTGTCGTGCATCCGCAGCATCAATCGACCTACGCGAAGAGCGTGATCTACAACGTCTTCGACCTTACGCCCTACGTTACGGTGGGCAAAAACCGCTTCGGTGCGGTGCTCGGGCATGTTTTTTTGGCCGATCCCGAGTATTACTTCCAGATGTCGCTCCCCCGGATGATCGCCGAGATGACGCTCGCCTATGGCGACGGCACGCGCGAGGTGATCGTGAGTGACACCTCGTTCCTCACCCATCCCTCGCCCACCCTCTTTTCGCTCCGCCGCTGTGGCGAGCGGTATGATGCCAGGCGCGAGCTGCCCGGCTGGAGCCACCCCGCTACCCCGCTTGACGGCTGGCAAAGGGCGGCCATCTGTGCCTCCCCCGGCGGCAGCCTCCGCCCGACGGTGTGTCCGCCGAAGAGAGTCTTTGCCGAGATCGAGGGCAAGGAGATCGCCCCGGGGCTTTTCGACTTCGGGGAGCATCTTTCCGGCTGGGTGCGGCTGACGCTTGACGGTGTTTGCGAGGGCGAGGTCTCGGTCTATTATTCCGAATGGCTGACCGACGACGGCCTTCATATCTCGCAGGAGGGACTGATGCCCGGCACGCACCGCCCGATGCTCCACCGTGACGTGTATCTGCCGCGCGGCGAGGCCGGCGAGAGCTTTGAGCCGCTCTTCACCTATCACGGCTTCCGCTATGTCGAGGTGACGGGGGCCGAGCACGTCCGCGTTACCGCCCTCAAGGTGCATACCGACATCGCACCGCTTGCCTCCTTCACCTCGGAGAACGAGACCCTCACGGCGATCCACCGTGCCTGCCATCGCTCGATCCTTGCCTGCGCGCAGGGGGCGATGCTCGACTGCCCGCAGCGCGAGCAGAACGAGTGGACGGGTGACGGGATGCTGACCGCCGAGGTCGTTGCGATGGAGTTCGATTCCTACGGCTTTTATTCCGAGTGGATGGAGAAATTCCGCGAGGAGCAGTTCCCCTCGGGTCAGCTCCCCTCGATCGTTCCCTGCCGCTCAAACTGGCCCTTCAACTTTGCGAACGGCCTTGACTGGAGCAGCGCGATCGTCCATATTCCCTACTACAGCTTCAAGTACAGCGGCGACCGCCGCATCGTTGACCGTATGTGGGAGCCGATGGCGCGCGCGATGGCCTACTTTGCGACACGGAGCGAGAGCCATCTCATGGACTTCGGCGTTGGCGACTGGGTGTCGCTCAGTGCGCGCTGTCCCATTGAGATCACCGACACGTGCTATTACCGCCTCGACGCCCTGATGATGGCCGAGATGGCCGAGGCAACGGGACGGGATGCGACGGCATGGCGCGCGCTGGCCGACGGCATCCGCCGCGACTTCCGCCAAAAATACGTCAAGGACGGGCATCTGACCGAGGCGACGCTGACGCCCCTCCTTATGGCCGTATATGCAACGATGCTCGACGGGGAGGAGATCCCCCGGCACGTGGCCGAGGCGGCCGCGATCGTTACGCGTGACGGCGATGCCCTCCGCTGTGGGGTGCACGGCCTCCGCGCGGTCTTCGATGTGTTTGGCCGCTACGGCTACAACGATCTGCTTTTGCGCGTTCTGACGAACGACAGCGCCTACGGCTACGCGAAGGCGGTGAAGGACGGGCTCCTCACCCTGCCCGAGCAGTTCAATTATCGCACAAAAGAGTGCGATACCGGGGTCTATGCGAGCCTTAACCATCAGTTCACGGCGATGGTCGACGGGTGGTTCTTCCGCTATGTGGCGGGCATCCGCACCGAGGGCTTCGGTTGGGAGGAGACGGTCATTGAGCCGCAGCTTCTGAAGGAGCTCCCCCGCTTCTCGGCAACGGTGCGCGGCATTACGGTCGAGCGGGACGGAGATCGGCTTACCGTCATCTGCCCGCACGCCTTCCGCCTCGTTCTCGGAGGCGTCACCCGTGACTGTCCCGCCGGGCGGTATGAGCTCCCGTTAGAGGAGTGCGCGATCGCCATTGACGGTGACGAGGGCTGCGTGTGAGGGGGATCCCTGCCATTGTCATAACGAAGGCGACCGTTTCATTTGAATCAGCCGAAAGGATACTTTTATGAGACATACCATTTCACTGAACGGAGCGTGGCACTGCGATTATCTCGGAGGTGAGGCCTATACCTCTCTTGAGGAGCCCTTATGGCAGGAACGCCCCGAGGCGCCGTACGGCGATGCCGTACCGATCTCTGTGCCCTCCTACTGGGAGGACCTTTGGGATGAATTCCGTAAGACGGCACTCCATACCCGCCTTAAGACCAATCCCATGTATACCCTCCAGCGCTATCCGCAGAGCGGCTATGTGCCGGATATGGTACTCCCGAACCCCGTCGGCAGCTTTTTCTACAAGCGCACCGTGACCCTCTCGGCTGAGGAGGCCGGGACGGCGGCCAGGCTTTTGTTCGGTGGGGTACAGAATGCAGTCTCGGCCTGGGTGAACGGCCGGTATCTCGGGCGGCATGAGGGATATTCCGCCCCCTTTTCCCTCGAAATTCCGTCCGGCGTTTTGCGCGAGGGTGAAAACTTGCTGACGCTGGCGGTCTCGAACACCCGTCTTGAGGGATATGCCGGGGGCCCGATCTCGGGGCTGACGTCACGCGCCGCGTGTGAATGCACGGGCGGTATCTACGGTGATGTGACGCTCGACCTCTTGCCCGACGGTATCCGCGACGTCTACGTCCGCATCGCCGAGGACCTTTCGTCCTTCACCGTCATCACCGAGGGCGGCGAGGAGCAGGAACGGCAGGTCACGGTGACCGACGGTCACCGCACCCTCGCCACCGCCGTGATCCCCGCAGGGGCGACCTCGGTAACACTTCCACGCGGCTCTCTTCTCCCTTGGACCCCCGACCGGCCGCATCTTTACACCGTCTGCGTTGCGGGGGCAGTAAGCCGCCGCACTCTGCGCTTCGGTCTCCGCCGGTTGACAGCCGAGGGGATGGGGCTATACTTGAACGGTGACCCCTTCTACTTCCGCGGTACCTGCGAGCATTGCTATCATCCCGTCACCGTCCACCCGACACGCGATAAGAGCTATTACCGCGCGGTCCTGCGGCGCCTGAAGTCCTTCGGCTTCAACGCCATCCGCTTCCACACCTATATCCCCATGGAGGAGTACATGGAGGCCGCCGACGAATTGGGCATGGTGCTTGAGGTCGAGACCCCGAACAACACAACGCTTGCCGAGTGGAGCGATATCCTGCGTGCGGTACGCCGCCACGCCTCGGTCATGGCCATCTCCTCGGGCAACGAGATGATGATCGACGAGGACTATATCGAGCATCTCCGTGCGGCCGCCGCCCTGGTCCACGAGGGAAGCGATCTGCTCTTTTCGCCAATGTCGGCACTGCGCGGGATCGAATACTTCCGCTACGGCGCCGGGAAGGTCGATACCCCTTTCCCGCACGATGCCGCGCGACTTGCGGCACTCTCGGAGTTTTCCGATCTTTATAATTCCTATTCGCTGGGAGCGACAAGCTATTCCTCTACCTCCGGCTCGGCGGCGGCGATGGATCGCCGTCATATCGCCTATAAAAAGCCTCTGCTTTCGCATGAGATCTGCATTCACGGCACCTACATCGACCTTTCACTCGAAGAACGCTATACCGGCACACGCATCGGCGATACCGAGCTGTATTCCTCGGTACGGCGGCATCTTGCCGACCGGGGACTTCTTGACCGCGCGCCGCTCTATTACCGGAATTCGGCAGCCTGGCAGGCGATGCTCCGCAAGGACTGCTTTGAGCTTTGCCGCCGCACCTCGACCCTTGCGGGCTACGACTTCCTCGGTGATATCGACACGCATTGGCACACCTTCGGCTATTGCGTTGGGATGATGAACGAATTCTACGAGCCAAAGCCCGGCGTCACCCCGGAGGGCGTTCGTGCCTATAACGCCGATACCGTGCTGCTCTCGGATCTGCCTTCCTGCCGCAATCGGACGGCGGGTGAGCGCATCGAGCTACCGATCCTTGTGTCGCATTTCGGCAAGACGCTTGCCTCGGCGCAGCTTTCCCTGCATGTCTTTGACGGACAGCGTGTGCTTCTCCGTCGCACAGTGACGGTCAAGGGGCCGGCGGCGGGAAGTCTTTCTGAGGTTTACCGTCTCGCCCTGACGCTTCCGCGCACCGGAACGCCGCTGACATTGACCCTGACAGCCTCGCTTGCGGGCGGAGACACCGATACCCGGAATTCCTGGCAGCTGTACGTCTTCCCGAAGCCTTCGCGCCTCCCCTCCGAGAGAGCGATGAGGACGGTGGGGCTTACCGTCTCCGAGGGAATGTCACGCGAGGAGCTTCTTTCCCGTATGGAGAGAGGTGAGCGCGTTCTTCTCCTTGGCGGTGCTCCCTTCCCGACCGAGAGGACGGCCTTCCAGCTGTCGGTCGCCGGACGAACGAACGGTCACCTGGCCACCGTCATCAACGACCACCCCCTCCTTGCCGACTTCCCGCACGAGGGATACTGCGGCCATCAATTCGCCCGTATGCTGAAGGACGGCGCGGCGATCGTCCTCGACCGTCCCGAGCTCCCCTTCGCGCCGATTGTCGAGATCGCCACGACCTACAAGAACGCGCGGCGTGAGGCACTGATCGCCGAGTATCGCGTCGGACGCGGACGTCTTCTCGTGACAGGGCTTGCCCTCGATCCGAGCGACCCCGCCGCCCGCTATCTCCGCGAGCGGCTCTGCGCCTATGCAATGAGCGAGGACTTTGAGCCGAGGATCGCTCTCACGAAAGCACAGCTCGCGTCCTTGCTTGACGGTGACTCGGTTGACGCCGGGGATAACGACAATCTCGCCATGAACAAAAACGATATTACGGCAAAATGAAAAAAGAGCATCCGCAAGGATGCTCTTTTTTACCGCAATTCGGGGACCGTCACGCCTCGTCGGCGGTCTTCTGAATGAGGAGGGTCGCGCGCGAGACGGCGATGGCCTCGGCGGTCGTCATCATGGTGGGTCTGCCCTCGATCTCGCTGAGGAAGGAGTCGAGGACGTTACCAACGGGGGCGACGGGCTCGACGGTGCGCGGTGCGGTCTCGCCGTCGGCACACAGGATAACGCCGGGCTCTGTGACGTTGAAGGAGATCATGCCGCGCTCACCCCAGATGTGGAACTCCCAATAGTAGGGGTAGGTGTAGCCCATCGTACCCGGGGCGGAATAGGAGACGTCAGCGAGGACGCCGGTGCCGCCCGAGAGGGTCAGCATGCACTGGCCGCAATCGAGGAAGTGCGGGACCTCCTTGGCATAGGCGTTATAGCAGCGTGCGGCGTTGACCTTCTCAAGGGTCTCGCCGGTGAGGTAGGTGAGAAGGTCGATGCCGTGGACGGCGATATCGTTGATGACGCCGCCGTGCTTGCCCTCCTCGAAGTACCACGAGGGGCGCGTACCGTACTGCAGGGGGTGCTGGCCGCCGAACTGGATGTTGTGGATCGGGCCGAGGGTCCCCGCCTCGATCAGCGCCTTGGCGGTCAGGACGTTTTTGTTATGGCGGAGGTCGAGCATAAGCCCGACCGAGAGCTTCCTTTCGGCGGCGAGGCGCTCGATCTCATCGAGCTCCTCGAGCGAGATGCAGAGGGGCTTGTCGGCAATGACATGCTTGCCGGCCTTGAGGGCGGCGATGGCCTGTGCCCCACGCGCGGCGTAATAGTCACCGAGGGCAACGGCATCCACGCTCTCGTCGGCGAGGACCTCCTCAAGGGTCGCATAGGGGAAGGGCATCCCGTAGGCCTTCTCGGCGGCGGCACGGGCGGCGGCATCGGCCTCGTAGGCGCCGGCGAATTCGACGGCATCGTTCGCCTTGATAAGAGCGTAGAGCGAGAAGATGTGGGTATGGCGGCATCCGATAATGGCAATCTTCATAGGGGTTCCATCCTTTTTCTAATACTGGGTTCCGTCACCGGACGGGGTCTTACGCCCTCATTGTAGCATAGGAGGCAAAGCACCGTCAAGGGAGAAGCGCAAGTTCGGTGGCGACGGAGAGAAAAGAGGCTCCCATTTGAAAAGTAGAATGAAACAAAACGCAATGAAGGGCAAGAGGCGCTTGACTTGCCATGGGGGTATGGGTATAATATCGGTAGACCCCCAAGCGGCAACGACCGTGGGGACAAGGAGGATGCTATGGACTTTAGCGTGTTGACGAGGGCCCTTGAGAAGAAGGGCTACCGTGTGTCGGTCTTTGCGACAAAGGAGGAGGCCGCCGCGTATCTCAATGACGAGATCGACGGGGTGACGGTCGCCTTTGGCGGCAGTATGACGCTGGCGGCGCTCGATATTTATGATCGGCTTTTACGGCACAATGCGGTGCTGTGGCATTCAAAGAAGACCGAGCCGTTTGAGAAGGAGCACGCCCTCCGCAAGGCGATGCTCTGTGACGTGTACCTCTCCTCGGTCAACGGCATCGCAGAGACGGGCGAGATCGTCAATATCGACGGGGTCGGTAACCGCGTGGCCGGTACGCTTTACGGTCACAAGAAGGTCTATTTTGTCGTGGGGCGCAACAAGGTGACCCCCGATCTTGCCTCGGCCATCGACCGTGCGCGCAACGTCGCGGCACCGAAGAACGCCGCACGTCTTGGGAAGAATACGCCCTGCGCCGTGACCGGGCGGTGCCACGATTGCTCCTCGCCCGATCGCATCTGCCGTGAGCTGGCCATCCTCTGGATGGTCCCCATGAAGGGTGAATACGAGGTCGTCCTCATCGACGAGGATCTCGGCTATTAAGAAGGTTTTGTTTACATAAATAGAATTAAGAAAGCCGCGTAGTGCATCTACGCGGCTTTTTCTTTTTGCCGAGGAAAGCTTGTTGCAAACGGACCGCCGAGGACGTCGGTCCCTACGGAAGGCGACCAAAGGAGGTCGGCGAGCACGGTTGTGCTCGGCTCCGCAGAAGAGCACGATTTGTGCCCAAGAGAGGGTTTTCGCGGAGCAGAAGTGGATGAGATGGTTTGCGGACGGGGGCTGCGAAGGGGACCAAGGGAGGTCGGCGAGCACGGTTGTGCTCGGCTCCGCGGAAGAGCACGATTTATGCCCGAGAGAGGGTTTTCGCGGAGCAGAAATCGATGCTATTTCGTGGAGACGGGCACTGCGAAGCCGACCAAAGGAGGTCGGCGGGCACGGTTGTGCTCGGCTCCGCGGAAGGGCACGATTTGTGCCCGCCAAAAAGAGACCCCATTTGCAGTGAAACCTATGCTACTCTATATACCGCGGAGAAAGGAGGTTTTAGTTCGGATGGAAAATGTTTCGGGACTTGGGGAGAGGCTGGTGAGGTTTTTTACCTTCGCTCCCGGAGAGGTGCCGCCGCAGATCGATCGGTTCTGCGATGAGGAGGGGATCGGGCGCGAGGAGCTCGCGGCGCTTTGCGAGGAGCCGCCCCTGCGGGCGGCCGCCGAGGAGGCGCGACGGCGGTACCTCGATACGCTGACGGCGGGCGCGCTCCTTAAAAAATACGATCCCTCCTTCGTGAAGCATCTGCTCGACCTCGAGGTGCGGCGCGAGGTCGGGATGCGGCAGGGCAAATTCGAGGTGGAGATCCGCGTCGTCGAATGAAGCTCGAGATCACAAAAAAGCAAAAGGCCTTCCTCGATGCCGCCGAGACCGAGGTCCTCTTCGGCGGGGCGGCGGGCGGCGGTAAATCCTATGGGCAGCTGGTCGATGCCTTCCTCTTTGCCCTGCGGTATCCCGGCAGCCGCCAGCTCATCCTGCGCCGTACCTTCCCCGAGCTTGAGCGCTCGCTCATCCGCACGGCGCGCTCGCTCTACCCCGCCGAGGTCTTCTCCTATCATGCGACCGAGCATACCGGGGTCTTCCCGAATGGGTCGATCCTCGATTTCGGGCATCTCGCCACCGAGAGCGACGTGTATCAGTACCAATCGGCCGAATACGACATCGTGCGCTTTGACGAGCTGACGCACTTCACCGAGTTCCAGTACCTGTATCTCATTTCGCGCATCCGTGGCACCAACGGCTATCCGAAGCAGGTGAAGTCCTCGACCAATCCCGGGGGGATCGGACATTCCTGGGTCAAGGCGCGCTTTATCGACCCTGCCGCCCCCGGTGAGCCCTTCCTCGGGGAGGACGGCTCCTCGCGCATCTTCATCCCGGCAAAAATCGAGGACAACCGCTTCCTCACGCTCGCGGATCCCGGGTACCGACGGCGACTGGCGGTCCTGCCGCGCCAGGAGAGACGGGCGCTCCTCGAGGGGGAATGGAATTTGTTCTCGGGGCAGTTCTTTTCCGAATTTTCGTACGACATGCACACGTGCGACCCCTTCCCCCTGCCGCCCGAGTGGCGGCGCTACCGCACGGTCGACTACGGGCTTGACCGCCTGGCCGTCCTCTTTCTTGCGCTCGCCCCCGACGGGAGGGCCTACGTCTACCGCGAGGTGTGCGAGAGCGATCTCATCATCTCGGAGGCGGCGCGGCGCATTGTCGAGGCGACAGACAAGGACGAGGAGATCTATGCGACCCTCGCTCCGCCCGATCTCTTTGGCCGCGCACAGGAGAGCGGCCGCAGCCGTGCTGAGATCTTCCGCGAGCACGGTGTCCCCTTTGTGCGCTCGTCCAACGATCGGTTGGCGGGCTGGATGGCGCTCAAGGAGCTGTTCCGCACGGCGCCCGACGGGCTCCCGTATCTGCGCATCTTCCGCACCTGCCGTGAGACCTGCCGCTGTATCCCCATGCTGCTCTCGGACCCCGCGCGCCCCGGGGACGTCCTGACCGAGCCGCACGACATCACCCACGCCCCCGACGCCCTGCGGGGCTTTGCCATCTCCTACGCGCGCCCGGCAAGAGGCCAGACCCCCGGCGGGAGGCGCCCGTGGACACCCGACATGTGGCAGGATTACTATGCCGCAAGCGGTGCCGAACGGGAGTATCTTATCAAAAAATACGGAGAACCACTATGACGACACCAACATCAAAAAAGGAACGACTTGCGTTCTTCTCAGCGCTCTATGAGCGTGCGAAGAACCGACACAGAACCACCCTTGACGAGCTGGCACGCCACATGGCGCAATACCGCGGCAGTGACGAGATCGACGGCTCGGAGCGACGGGCTACCGCGATCCGCAACATCACCTACGAGATCATCGAAAGCGAGGTCTCGTCCGAGATCCCGGCGCCCAAGGTCTCGCCCTCCTCCTACAGCGAGCAGGGGGAGAGGCTGGCCGTTTCGGTCGAGAGGATGCTTGCACGGATGCGCGACGAGCTCCCCTTTGAGAGGCAGAACGACCTCGACGAGCGCTACACCACCATCTTCGGCGGTTCGGTATGGCTCGTGGAATGGGACGCCGACAAGGAGGCGGGAGGCCATGGCGGCATCCGCGTGCGCTGTCTGTCTCCCGAGGATCTCATTCCTCAGCCCGATATCCCCGAGGTCGAGGATATGGAATACCTGTTTTTGCGCTTCTTCTCGCCGCGGAGCGAGCTCTGCCGCCGTTACGGCGTCACCCCGGCGGTGGCGGCCCTTGGCGAGTGCGAGGCCGAGAGCGGAAGCTTTGACGAGGACACGGTGACCGTGGTCACCTGCTTCTTCCGCGAGGAGGATGGCGCGGTCTCGCGCTTTGTCTTCTCGGGGGATGCGCTCCTTTCGGACATCACCGATTACTACGGGCGTAAGGAGCGCCTCTGCCCCCATTGCGGCGAGCGCGATGCGCGCTGTGAGTGCGGCGAGGAGGCACCGCTGACCCCGGTGGGCGAGGAGCGCATCCAGCTGCCGACGGGAGAGGTGACGATCCCGTATTACCGCCCGCGGCGCTTCCCCATCGTGATCCGCAAGAACACCTCGCGCGCCGGGCATCACCTCGGACAATCGGATTGCGAGGTCATCCGCCCCGAGCAGCAGGAGATCAACAAGCTCGAGTCGCGCATCCAGGCCAAGCTGATGCGCTCGGGGGTCACGCCCGTGATGCCCGAGGATGCGCGCGTTTCCCCCGATAACTCGGTCTTTGAGCAGGTCATCCGCTTGGGGCCCGGGGAAAGCGCCGGGATGTACGGCATCATCGACACGACGCCCGACGTCAGCCAGGAGATGCGGCAATCGGACCGCCTGTATGAGCACGCGCGGCGCATTGTCGGTGTCTCCGACTCGCTCGTGGGGCTGGCCGACAGCAGTGCCCCCTCGGGGTATGCCAAGAGGCTCCAGATCGAGCAGGCGGCCGGGCGCCTTGAATCCAAGCGCCGCATGAAGGAGGCCGCCTACGCCGACATCGACCGCCTGATCTTTGAGCTTATGCTCGCCTTTGCCGACGAGCCGAGGCCGACCCCCTACCGCGACGCCTACGGGCGGATGCACAACGCGACCTTTGACCGTTACGACTTCCTGGCCTACGACAAGGGGCGCGGCTATTACTACCGCGACGATTTCCTGTTTGCTGTCGATAAGAACGGGGGGATCGAGGGCCAGCGCGAGGCGCTGTGGGAGAAAAACCTCGAGAACCTGCGCGCGGGAACGCTGGGCGATCCCACCGATCCCATGACGCTTTTGCGCTATTGGCAGAACCAGGAGAGGGCGCATTATCCGCACGCCCGTGAGAACGTCGAATACTTTGAGGATCTTATCAACTGCCGAAGGGAGGGAAGCGACAATGGCGAGCCTATCCAAGGCCTTTGAGCGCGAGATGCGCGCTCTCGGGAGCATCAAGAATGCCAAGGGGTACTCCGCTTGGCTCGGCACGAGGGCGACGGCGGCGAAGGCTGCCGCTGACAGCGCCCGTGCCACCAACGCCGCGAAGGAGACGCGCCTTTCGGTGGATTACGGCACGAGCGGCGAGGCACTCGCGCGCGGAGGTCTGGCCGACGACGGCTATGCCGCCTACCTGCGCGAGGCGGCCAAGCAGCAGAGGGAGGCGCGCATTGCGAGCCTTGAAGGCCAGCGCGCCGCCGAAACGACACAGGCCCTGGCGGGATACCGCGACTATCTGCTCGGCCTGCGCCGTGCGGACGAGGAGCGGCTGATCGATGCCGCACAGGAGGTCGTCGCGCTTGAGCGTGACCGCCTCCCCGAGCTTTCGCGCATCCTGGATGCGGCCGATACCAACGTGCGGCAGAAGCGCGCGCTGACCTATCTCTACCGCAATGCCTCCACCGGTGGCCGCTCGGAGGAGAACGCCTCTACCCTGCGCTTCCTCTTTGAGAACCATTACAGCTACGACCGCGCCTATGAGTATTGCCTGATGATCGGCATCGACCCGGGGCTTGCCCACCGTATGGCCACCGCCTCGGATGAGGCGCTCAACTCGAACTGGGATAAGGTCTACGACCTCTTCGGCGATGTGATCGATCCGTAAGAGGGGTACGGAGGAGAGAGGGTTTTCGCGGAGCAGAAGTGGATGCTATTTCGTGGAGACGGGCACGGTTGTGCTCGACTCCGCGGAAGAGCACGATTTATGCCCGAGAGAGGGTCTTCGCGGAGCAGAAGTGGATGAGATGGTTTGCGGACGGGGGCTGCGAAGGCGACCAAGGGCAACGGTGCGCACAGTACAACCTCATCCACCGCTAACGCGGTCCCCCTGTCTCGCTGTGGCTCGGTCACGCTCGGGGTCTGAGAGTCCCCCGGACTCTCATTCAAGACCCTCGCGCCGCTGCGCTACCCACTGGGGAAGGCTGATAAGTAACTGGGTTTTCGCGGAGCAGAAATCGATGCTATTTCGTGGAGACGAGCACGGTTGTGCTCGGCTCCGCGGAAGAGCACGATTTGTGCCCGAGAGAGGGTTTTCGCGGAGCAGAAGTGGATGAGATGGTTTGCGGACGGGGGCTGCGAAGCCGACCAAAGGAGGTCGGTGAGCACGGTTGTGCTCGGCTCTGCGGAAGAGCACGATTTATGCCCGAGAGAGGGTTTTCGCGGAGCAGAAGTGGATGAGATGGTTTGCGGACGGGGGCTGTGAAGGCGACGAAGGGCAACGGTGCGCACAGTACAACCTCATCCACCGCTAACGCGGTCCCCCTTCCCCCACTGGGGAAGGCTGATAAGTAACTGGGTTTTCGCGGAGCAGAAATCGATGCTATTTCGTGGAGACGGGCACTGCGAAGGCGACCAAAGGAGGTCGCCGAGCACGGTTGTGCTCGGCTCCGCGGAAGAGCACGATTTGTGCCCGCGAAAAAGAGACCCCATTTGCAGTGAAACCTATGCTACTATCCATTCAGAGAGCAAGCAGGCGGAGCTTAATCCGCATTTCAATTCTTTTGGCTCTTTCGATGTACAGCTTTTATCTTTTTTTCGAAAGGAGGATGCAGGATGGAGAAGAATGTGTATGCCACCAATCGCGGTGGGTGCATCAAGGCACCCAAGGCTCCCGGCGGCAAGGACCCCTCGGTAAGTAAGACCGTGGCTACCAAGGGCGGCGATCTCAGAAACGGTAAATAATTCTTTACTTTAAAAAGGAGACTCTTATGGAAAACGAAACACTCACCCCCGCCATTTCCTACGATGAAGGGACGAACGACACATCCGCGATCGTAGAGGACGGGGGAGAGAACGGGCCTTTGACGGATGCCGTTGCATCGCCGGGGGCGGCTGAGGTCGCGGGGGAGGCGCCCTATCCGGACGGCTCCCCCGAGGAACGGGAGGAGAGCGAGGCGGACGAGGGAGCGGCGGAGTTTGAGACTCTCCTTTCCGACGACCTCGCGATCCTCTCGCGGCACTTCCCCGGGTATTTCAAGACGGGGGGTGTCGGCGATCTTACGAACGCCTCGCGCTATGGCGAGCTCCGTGAGGCCGGGCTCTCGCCCATCGAGGCCTTTTGTGCCTCGCATTACGAGACCCTGCTTGCGCCGAGGCAGGCAGCCGGCAACCGCGGCCACCTCGGCAGCTGCATTCCGCGTACCGCCAGCCCCTCCGGGGAGCGCATGAGCGCCTCGGAGCTCGCGATGGCGCGCGGCCTCTTCCCCTCTCTCTCGGATCGGGAGATCGAGGGACTCTATCGCCGTGTGGGACACGGCAAACGACACTAAAGACGAAAGGAAACCTAATCCATGGCTACTATCATTTATTCCCAGTCGAGCGGCCTGCACGATGCCGCCATCGGCAAACTCGAGACCCCCATCAAGATGGTCATCGAGCACGAATCCGACCACCAGGCCAAGCGCGGCGGCGTTTGCGACTGGCTCTTCAACGTTGAGACCTCGAACCGCTTTGGCGAGACGATCGTCGGGCAGAACGAGTTCGGTGTCTTCAACGCGACGACCGAGGGCGAGGGTGCCGAGAGCGACTCGGTCGATGAGACCTACAAGAAGTTCATCGAGCACATCCAATTCACCAAGGAATTCACCATCACCGCCAAGATGATGGAGGATGCGAATTACGGCGTGGCCGCCGATGCCAAGCGCCGCGCCGAGAACTTCACCCGTGCGTATTACAAGACGCGTCACAAGATCTGCGAATACGCCCTGGCGAACGGCATTGCCTCGACCGGCACCTTTGCCAAGGCCAGCCTCGATCTGACGGCGCCCGACGGCAAGCCGCTCTTCTCCTCGAGCCATAAGTGGGGCGGCAGTCGCCTGAACGGCACGCAGTCCAACTACTACTGCGGCAAGATCTTTGACTCGACCTCCGCCTTTGAGGAGGCGCTCGGTGCGCTTTCCTCCAAGATCCGCAACATGAAGGACGAGAACGGCGAGGTGCTGGGCTACACCGCCGATACCATCATCCTGCCCGGCAACCGCCCGAAGGCCGAGATGATCGCCAAGAAGGTGTGCGGCTCGGAGGGGGCGCTCGGTAACGGCTACAACGACATCAATCTCCAGTACGGCAACTGGAACATCGTGGTGATGCCCGACTGGCAGACGACCGATGACCGCGTGATGATCATGTCGAGCGAGGCCAACAAGAACCTCGGCGGCAATATGTTCTTCAACCGCGTTCCGCTGACCGTCTCGAACTGGGTCGATCATCACACGGGCAACTACCTGTGGTGCGGTCGCTGTCGCTTCGGTGTCGGCTTTGGCACCTATAAGCACATCCTGCTGGCGGTCGGCGCTACGGGCGTTGACGGTGCGACCGCCCTCGCCTAAGGAGTGACGCTATGACGGTTGCTGAGCTTGAGGCTGCCGTCGCGCGCTTAGGCTTCGCCCCGTCGATCGAGGATGGGCAGGAGCTCCTGCTCGATGCCGCCGAGCGTGCGCTCGGTGAGATCACGGCGGTGCGACCGCGCGTGGCCACGGCCACCCTTTGGCATCTTTCGGAGCGCCCGCTGTTCCGCTTGAGTCTCCTTGAGGAGATCGAGGGAGAGAAAACGTTTTCTCTCCCGGCGGGTGCCTCCTTCTATCTTGAAACGCTGGGGATGGGGCAGATCACCCTCCGCCGCGGAGGGGACCGTACGGTCCTCTCCCCTGCGGTGACGCCCGGACGGGCGACGGTGACGGTCGGCGCGCTCCCCGAGGGCGAGGGAACGGTGGAGTGCCGCCTCGGAGGGATCGCGGGGTTCCGCGTGCCGATGCTGGCGGTTTACGGCACCCCCTACACCGAGGAGGCGCCGCCCTCGTCCCCGGACGGCCCCCGTGACTATCCGCTCGCCGAGATCTGCCCCGACTATGCAGAGCTGTGCGAGCCGCCGCGCCTTCCCGACGGGAGGCCGCTGTGCGAGGGGGCCTCGGGCGAGTACACGCTCGAGGGGACGACCCTGCGCCTTTCGCTCGGGGAGGATGCCTGCTTGCGCCTCACCTACCGCAAGCGGCTTACGATCCCGCGCGAGGGGCGGCTCCCGCTCACCGAGGAGGAGGCGGCGCTCCTGCCGCTCTTCTGTGCGGCGTACGTCTTCCTTGATGACGACCCCGACAAGGCCGCCTTCTATCTCGGGCGCTTCCGCGAGGGGCTTGCCGCCATTGCTCCCACCAAGGAGGGGATCGCCCCCTTCCGTGACGTGCTTTCCTGGGGGTGAGGGGCTATGACGCAAGGTTCTGTTTACACTAAGATCTATTCCGAGATGGGCGGTGTTGATTTTTCGGGCGAGCCGTCCGAGATCTCGCCGCACAGCTTTGCCTATCTTGAGAACATGTACCGCGACTACGAGGCCGAGGCCGGCGCCGGGGTTGAGACGGTGCCCGGCTTCCGCCGTGTTTGCGGTGTCGAGGGGAAGGTGCACGCCATCCATCCCGACCCCCGGGAGCGCGGCGCCTTCCTTCTCCACGCCGGCCGGGCGCTTTACCGCTTCCGTACCGAGGAGCGCGACACGCCCCCTCCGATGAAGCCGCTCTCCGCCAAGGTGCGGCCGGCCGACCGCCGCAGCCGTGCGGCTCTCTTCGCCGGGAGGCTTTGCCTCGTTGACGGGGAGTGCTTTACGGTGAGCGACGGCACCGAGGTGCATGCGGCGGCGGACGATGCGTACATCCCCACCCTCTTTTCGGACGGTGAGGAATACGAGCAGAGGAATCTTCTCACCGAGCGCGGGATCGAGGAGCACCATCTGTTTGATGCCTCGGCCTACGCCTATACGAGCGAGGGCATCCGCTATACCGTGGACGATCAGGGGGTCTGCCTTGTGGCGGGGGTGGAGGCCACCGAGGAGACGGTGACGATCCCTGCCAGCGTTACCCTTGGGGGGCGACTGTACGCTGTGGCGGGGATCGCCGAGTTTGCGCTCCGGGGCGATGACAGGATCAAGACCCTGCTTCTTTCGGAGGGGATCACGACCCTTGGAGCCGGGGCCTTCTACGGGATGACGGCGCTCGAGACGGTGGTGCTCCCCTCAACCGTGACCGTCATCAGCGTGCAGGCCTTTGAGGGGTGCACGGCCCTCAGGACCCTGTATCTGTCGCGCGGCGTACTCGAGGTACGGGAGCGCGCCTTCCACGATGTGGCGCTTACGACGGTCTATTACGCAGGCACGCTTGCCGACTACACGCTGATCGCGGGGAACGAGAACATTTTCCCCCTGCACAATCCGAACGACTGTGTTCTCCGCGCGGAGACGGCGTACCGCGGTGTGCGCCTCTTTTTCCCCTTTCGTTCGGCGGCCGAGGGGCTGCACGCGGTCACGCTCAACGGGAATCCCATCAAGGACGGAGACGAGGGCTGTCGCCTCACCTGCCTTGCGGCGACCGAAGGGCGGCCGATGGGGCTCCTCCTTGAGAGTGCGGACTTCCGTGGGCTGTACGGCGCCACGCTCTGCCTGACGCTGACTCTTGCGGACACCTTCTGTGAGACGATGGCGGCCGAGGGACGGGACTTTTCGGGGACGGGGCGCGAGGCGCTTGACGGCTGTACGCTGATCGCGCGTTATGACGGGCGCCTCTTCCTTTCGGGAAACCCCCGGCTCCCCGGGATGATCTTTTATTCGCAGAGGGATCGCGAGGGGCGGACGGTGCCTGCCTACTTCGGTGCCTATAACCGCCTGACCGACGGGGACGGCTGCACCGAGATGCGCGCCCTTCTGGCGACCCCCGGGTATCTTCTGGCGATGACCGACGTACCGCCCGACGGGCACGCCGTCTTCTGCCATGTGGGGGAGAGCACCGACAGCGATCTTGTGCCGCGGATCTATCCTGCGACCGAGGGGGTCAGCGATGTCGGCTGCTTTGGCGAGGCGGCGTTTTTCGGCGATGAGGCGGTCTTCCTCTCGACGGGCGGCCTCGAATGCATTGAGCCGTCCCGACTTTCGGGGGAGCGCTCGACAAGACATCTGTCGGGGGCGGTGGACGTCCGCCTGACGGCCGAGCGCGGCGAGGAGGCGCGCCTCTTCCGCTACCGTGACTATCTCGGCGTTGCCGTCGGCGGTCGGGTCTATCTCGCCGACGGGCGGCGGCGCGTCAGCCGTGACGGGCACACCGAGTACGAATGGTACTACCTTTCGGACATTGGGGTATACCGCGGGCAGACCGACCGCTACCGCTATACGACGGTGCGCCCCAAGGGGCTCCCCGAGGGGGCGAGCGTTACGCTTGACGGGCGGCGTCTGCCCATCGTAACGGCCGAGGCCGAAGGGTATGCCGACGGCTGTACGGTATACAGCGCGACGAGCGACGGCGGTGTTTTCTTCCTGTACACGCCGCAGGGAGGGAGTGCGGTCCTTGTGGACTGCGACGGTGAAAAGACGGGCGGCGTCTTCTCGCCGGCCACGGCCTTCCTTGAATCGGAGGGGCTGCTCTTCTTCGGGACCGAGGGGGGCGACCTTTGCCTCTTCAACACCGACAAGCGCGAGGCGGACGGCCACATCCCGCGCCGCTACTACACCTTCAACGGCCGCGCGTATCTCTCGGGATGCGCCACGAAGAGCGACAACTGCGATCTGCCGCACCTGACAAAGAGCACGGTGCGCACGGGCGGCGCTGTCAAGCTGAAGGCGATGACGGGCGGTGCGATCGAGGTGCGCGTGCGCACCGATGCCGAGGACTGGAGCGTGGCCGATCGGCTGTACGGCGGCCGCGTCGATTATAGCGAAACCGATTTCGCTACCGCCGAATTCGTGACCTCTGCCGACACCGTTGTGCAGCTGCGCGAGGGGAAAAAGCGGTGGGTCGAGAAGCAGCTGTACTTTGTATCAGAAGACTATCAGCGCCCCTTTGGCATCATCACGATCGCCTATCAATACAGGGTCGCGGGAAGGATCAAACGATGACTATCAGAAGAATTACCGAGGAGGAGGTGCGCTCGCTTTGGGTGCAGCGCCTCCCCGATGCGCCCAACCGGACAGGGCGCTACGGCACACCCGGCATGAGCGCCGCCGAGGTCAAGGCGGCCTACGACGCCCTCGCCCTGCGCATTGTAGAGCGCTACAACGAGCTTGTCGATGCCGTTGTGAGCGGCGAGCTTTTGTCGGCCCTGCCGTCCGGGAAGGAGGGGGACACGCTCGCCGACTTTTTTGCCGACGTCAGAAGCGGTGCTCTTGCGACCTATCTGACGGTGGACGGCGAGCGTGCGCTCTCGGCGCTGGCGGCCGCCTTTGACTGCCATAACCATGACGGCGCCTATGTGCCGCTTGTCAACGGGAGGATCGATGCCTCGCTCCTCCCCGACAAATACGAAAGCGTTTTCGCAGAAGCAGAGGCCGAGCGTGCCGCTGCCGAGGCCGAGCGCCTCAGCGAGGAGGAGGAGCGCGCCATTGCCGAGGCACGGCGCGAGGCGCTGATGGACGCCTTCCGCGAAACGATCGCCGCCATTGAGGCGCGCGAGGAGGAGCGGAACCGTTTTACGGTGGATGCGCTCGAGATGGCCGACATCGCACAAGAGGCGGCGCTCACCGCCGCCCGGGAGACCTTGCGCCTTCAGCGCGAGGTGGCCTCCCTGCGCGCGGCGGCCGAGGGGGTGCTCTACGAGCAGGTGACGGATGCGCGGCCGCTCTACCGCAAGGAGGTGCCGGAGGGTACCCTGCCGTACGCGGCGGTCGCCGCGATCGGCGGTGGCGTGAGCGGAGCGACGGCCCTCGAGATCCCCGACGGGAGCACGCTCCTTACCTCGGAGGGGGAGGTGTGCGGCTACGCGCAGGACGGCATCCTCTGCCAGACGGCACGGCCGGGGGCGGGGAGCTCCTGGGGTGGCATCCCGCTCATCCTTGAGAGCGGTGCCACCTACACCATCGGCTTCGATATTTTTGTCGATGCCGCCATTCCCGAATCGCCCTACGTCAACTATTCCTTTGCGATCGCGCGTGACGGGGCGTGGCTCATCTGCCTCAGCGTGTCCTGTGCCGAGCGCGGCACCTGGGTGCGCCGCAGGGTCACCTTCCGGGCGCCCTCACGCCTTACCGAGGACGGGTATCTTGCGACGACGGGCGAGCTTTTCCTCGGCTATACGGGGGCCGATGCGATCCTCGGCACGGGGATCCGCTTCCGCCATGTGTCGATCGCCAAGGGGACCGAGGACAGGTATATTCCGAGGACGGAGGGGCGCGGTGTCGTGACGACGGCAGTCCTATCGCACGGGGCCAACCTGATCCCCTTCCCTTACCCCGCGCTCCACTCTCCCGTGGGCGGTCTTACGGTGCGCACGCTCGAGGACGGGAGCCTCCTGATCAACGGTGTGGCCGAGAGGAATATTTCCTATGAGCTGTATACCGATGCGCACGGTCTTTCACTCCCCCCGGGGGAGGTCTACGTTCACGGTACCTTCGGGGAGGGCGTGAAGCTGCTGTTGAAGACGGGGCTGAACGTGCGCCTCGAGGGCGAATGCATCCTGACGGAGGAGGATGAGTATCACGGGCATTATTTCCTCTATCTCTACATTCTCGAGGGCACGGTCTTTGAGAATACGAGGCTCCTCCCCTTCGTATGCCGCGGCGGCAAGCGCGAGCCGACCGCCTACCATCCGCCCTACCGCTACGAGATCCCCGCCGAGGTGCTGGCCCTGCCGGGGTACGGGGTCACGGGCAACGTGCTCGATCTTAGCGAGGGGGTATACCGCCAGACGGTGGACAGCGATGGCAATCTGCTGTCGGGCGAGGTGGTAACGCCCCTCCCCGAGGACTTTGTTGCCGGGTGCCTCCTCCCCGTCGAGGAGGGGGGCTGTATCACGCTCGAGAACGCCGACTGCGAGGGCGTGGATTCCACGCTTATCTTTGAGACCAAAAGGACATAAGGAGAACTACCATGAAGCTGAATGAACGACTGGCCGAGGCCAACGGGACGAAGGAGGCGCGCTACGCTAAGCGCGTCAACCGTCTGATCCGACGGCGCTATACGCTCTCGGACGAGCTGGCGCTCTTACGGCGCCGCGAGGAGGCACCCGAGGCCTTTGCCGCTTACACGGCCTACGCCGAGGAATGCAAGGCGCGCGCCAAGGAAGGAGAGGGTGACGCATGACCTTTCATCTGACCGATGCCGGCTACGGGCTGGCCTTCCGCAACGATCCGGTTCGTGCCGATAGCAAAGTAACATTTACATTTAAAGGAAAAAGCGTTGACTATGCGTGCATCAACGGCAAGTTTTACCCCGTGCACGAGGGGCGCGCCGAGGTGGACCTCTGCGAGTTGCCCACCCTGTTTTCGGTGACGGCGCACGCGCGGTGCGGGCGGCGCTATCAGTGCGATGCGTTGGCCAAGGTCGAGGGCGAGGAGGCGGGCGCTGTATACCTTGCGCCCCTTGCCGACTGCGAGGGCCAGCTGCTGGTCGCCCTCACCGAGCGGCTTGAGCGCCTTGAGGCGCGGATGGATGCCGCCGAGGACATGCTCCGCACGCATACCGATGCCATCACAGAACGACCCATCACTTTTGGAGGTGCTTATGAAGACATGTAACCTTTCCCGCCGAGCGGCCTTCCTGCTCTCGCTCCTTCTTGTGGCGGTGCTGTTCGGCACTGCCCTGTCGGCGACTGCCGCCGAGACCGAGAGCGCTCAGGCTACGACCGTGACGACTGCGACGGTCGCATCCGACGAGTGCGGCGGTATTGAAAATGACGGCGCCCTGCCGTCCGAGGAGACGGAGGAGGGCGAGACCCTGCCGCTGTCCGCCCTTTTTGCCGACTTTTTGAAGGACAACGCCGCCTCGCTCCTTTCGGCGGCTACCTTTACACTCACGATGCTTGTGACGCTAATTTTCCGCAAGAGGATCGTGCCGGGGATCCTTGAGGCGCTCGGCGGCCTCCTCGGCAAGAGCCGCGAGGCGGTGGCGGCGATCGAGGAGGGGCACGTGACCGAGCGCGCCGAGATCGAGCGCCTTCTTTCAACGGCCGAGGAGATGCTGAGCTCGGCCAAGGAGGCGGCCGAGCGTGCCGAGGGGGCGGCAGAGACCATCCTCTCGCGCGGCACGACCGACGATGAGCTGCGGCGTGCTCTCGGGGAGCAGGCGGCGCTCCTTTACGAGCTTCTGATGGCGGCTAACCTGCCGCAGTACCAGAAGGACCGCATCGGCGCCCTGCGCGCCGGGATGGCCGCCGCCACGGAGGCGGTGAAGAAGACCCATGACTAAGCGACTCGTCTTCCGCGCGCTCGGCTACCTTCTTTGCACGGTGCCGCCCGTCCTTGCCATCCTCGAGCACTTCCCGTTATGGGCGCGCGAGGGGGGCGGACCGATCCTCTCGGGGATCGCCCTTCTCCTTTTGCTCGTAGCGGTGATCCCCCTGCGGCGCGGACTGCTCGCGCTCTTCCGCCGTTGGCTCGCCTCGCCCTCGGCGTTCGGGGTATGGGGGGTGCTCTGGCTCCTCACCGCCTGGCTTGGCCGCATCGCCGAGGCGATCGAGGATATCGCCCTCATCAGCACGGTCTTTTCGCTGCTTGGGGCGGTCTGCTTCCGCCTCGGCGGTAGGGAGAGCCGCCATGAAGAATGACGTCTTTACCGTGCTGGCGGACGGGCATGAGCGCGCCAGCCTGACGGCACGGCGCACGCTGGCCGATCACACGGGGATGCTCCTGCTCGGGGTGTGTCTCCTCCTGACGGCGGCGCTCCCGCTCGTCCTTCTCGAGGTGATCAATCCCTTTTCGCCCGAGTTCTTTATGCGGACGGCATACACGGGGATCTCGTCCTATCTTTCGTATCTCCTCTTCCTCCCCGAGGGGAAGCGCTCGGCGGTTCTCCGCGAGAGCGGATACGCCACCGCCACCGCGCGGCTGGCCGCGCTCTCCGAGGCGGTGCGCCAGGGGCAGCTGGCGGCGTTTGCCGCCTTCTGCCGTCGGGTGGCCGAGCGCGAGGCGGAGGAGCGGCGCTCGGAGCTGCTTTCGGCCGCTGTGGCCGAGGGGTATCCCAAGCGCCGACAGCGACGGGCGCGGCGCCTTGCCGCGCGGGTGCGTGTGCGCCCCATTTCACCGGCGCGCGTGCTTTGCGGCGGCGAGGCGGGCGAGGTGAATGACGTTGGGCGACGGCATCTCTCGTACGGTGCCAAAAGCGCCCTGCTCCGCCCCTTCCTCATCCTCGGCTCGGCACTTCTCTTCTCCTCGGTGAGCATTCTGCCGGGGGCGGCCCCCGATGCCGCCACGGCGGTGCGCATCCTTGTCGGCATGTTCGGCGTGACGATGGCCGCCTTTGCCGGCTACACGGCCGGCTGTGCCGAGATCCGCTACGAGACGGCGCTCGCCGAGCGGCGCATCCTCTTCCTCTCCTCCTTTTTCGAGGAGTGCAGGCGGGAGGACCTCACCCCCTCGAAAGAGTAAGGTTTTCTTTGCAAAACGAATAAAAGGGGGCGAA
The DNA here is from genome assembly GCA_045532575.1 of Eubacteriales bacterium. Taxonomy (GTDB): domain Bacteria; phylum Bacillota; class Clostridia; order Oscillospirales; family CAG-272; genus UBA1740. The sequence continues at coordinate 39,496 of JAZSGE010000114.1, forward strand.
GAGTGGCCCTTGATCCACAAAAAAACAGGGACAGAAGGAGGTTTCCTTCTGTCCCTGTTCGCGGTCAGCCGATGTGGCGCCCGGGCTCCTTCAGCTGTTCCTTTTTCCTGTGAGCCTCGACCTCGCGCTCGTAGTAGATCTTAACGATATTGATGATCTTCATGGTCAGGCGCCCGTCGGTCGGGAAGCAGCGGTAGATGTCATCCCCATGCTGAATCTCGAGACAACGCCCCGGCGTAAAGGGGAGCGAGGCAAAGTTCGAGATGCCGATGACGGTATCGACCTCCTGCTCGCGGATCGTGCCGACGAAGTGGAAGCCGTAGGCCGACAGCGTGATGCTGCCAACGCCGACGTCACGGAATTTGTTCGTAGCCTCGTCGATCATCTGCACGCGGACGTCGGTCGCAATGACGTCCTCAACACCGCGCTCGATCTTGGCGCGGAGCTCGGAATAGATCCAACGGCTCCAATCCGAGGCATAGCGGTATTCCGGGCCGAAGTCGCTCACGCGGCGCAGAAAGCCCGAGCGGTCGCTCTTCTCGGCGTAGCCGCACTCGCTGCAGGCGATGATGTTCTCGGAATAGACGTGCATTGTCAGCTCGCGGTGGCAATGGGGGCAGACGTACAGGACATTCTCAAGCCCTGCGATATGGTCGCCGTGCCAATACTTCTCCTTGTAGAGCTCCTGCTCGCGGTAGGCATCAAAGAGAAGGGCGCGATCGGTCCTTTCACGGACCGCCGTGAGCGGAAGGTCGGCCAGCTCCTCCTTGGTAAAGAGACGGTGGATGTCAAGCCGTGTGCGCCCCGGGCGGAGGCCGCGCCCCCACTTGGGCATCACGAAGTAGGTGCCGATGACCCTCGCCACGTAGATGTCGGTGCCCAGCCATTGCAAAAAGCGGTAGGTGGCATCGGGGATCGGGGTGGAAAGGCCGTTCTCGGTCATAAGGCCGGCGGGGTAAATGACAAGGATCCCACCGTTAGAGATGACCGATTTCATCTTGCGGATGTCGTCGATATGGGTCTGGAACTGCTGCTTCGGGATCACGCCGATGCGGCTGAGGTACCCCTTGATCGGCAGGGTGCGGTAGATCGAATTGCTGATGACGCAGGTCATCATCTCATGGCTTGCGCCGATGAGATTGATAAAGTCAAGCGCCGACTCGTGGTTGGCGATGATCACGAAGGGGCCCTTTTTCCCGCGGATCTCGTTGCGGACGATCTTACAGCGGAAGATCAGACGGGAGGCCACCCCCGAGATCGCGGCGGCCAGGCGGTAGAGAAAACGGTTTTGTCTCATATCTGCAATAGTCCTCCTCGCATCTGAGGTTATCAAGAGTATAGCACATTTCCTTGAAAAAATCAAGAGGGGGGCTTTGCCGGGGGCTTTGGGGAAGAAATCGCGCGTGCCTCTTGCTTTTTTGCTTTCCTTGATGTAGAATGATAGCGTTGACTGTTGGGGAGGGGCATATGGAAAGACATTACTCGAGGCGAGGGATCGTGATCCTTTGCTCGCTTGTGTATTTTGTGAGCTATTTTTCGCGCAAGGACTTTGCGGCGGTCATGGCCGCGATGCTGGAGGCAAACGTCCTCGATAAGGCGACGGCCGGGCTCATCGGCACGATGCTCTTTATCTTTTACGGTGTCGGGCAGCTGCTCAGCGGCTATCTCGGTGACCGTGTGAAGCCGAAGTACCTTCTGATGCTCGGCGTTTTCACCACCGCCGTTTGCAATCTTCTTTTTCCCCTCTTTGAGAGCGCCGGACTGCAGGTCGCCATCTGGGGGCTGAACGGCCTTGCGCAGGCGATGCTCTGGCCGCCGATCGTGCGGATCCTTGCCGAGCACCTCGACCACGAGCAGTACGCCACGGCCAATCTTGTGGTGACGACGGCGGCGCACGTGGCGACCATCCTCCTTTATCTATATGTGCCGCTCTGCCTGAGGATCGCCGATTGGCAGACCGTCTTCTATTCGGCCGCCCTGCTTGCGGCCGTGGCCCTTCTTTTGTTTATCCTGGCACTCCGCTTCGTGCTCCCCGAGGAGGGGGGACGGGGGACACGGGGAGCCGATGCGGCGGGCGCCGCGCCGCGCCGTG
>JAZSGE010000074.1:0-4110 GCA_045532575.1 Eubacteriales bacterium
CCCTGAGTATTGCCTTCCTAAGCCCGCTTGGCCTCCGACTTACGTACACACAGCCGCCGTAGTAGCGCTTACCGGGATAGCCCTCGGCGTACTTGTTGGTGAGAACGCCGCCGGCCGCCAGGAGGACGGCCTCGGATACGATATTCTCGGAGGCGATCAGCTCGATGTTCTGCTGCTGACGGCCAAGCTCACGGGCGGATGCCGCAAAGACCTCGGGGTCAAACGAGGAAAGCTTTTCAAAAAACATTAGGGGGAACTCCTTTTCACATATTTTAACAGTATACAGTATACCACACCCCGGGGGGCTTGTCAATCGCCGAAAGCAAAAAGAGAGGACAAGTCCTCTCTTTTTTATCAACGGAGGGGGAGGTCCTTTCCGTATGAAAAAGAAAGAGAGGGGCAAGGCTTACGGAAGCTCACAAATATTGATGACTCTCTTTTTCTGGCTCTTGGCTATGCGGAGTGATTGGTAGGCGCCGCCGTAATGACGGTTGACATACACGAGGATGACGTCAGCCTGCTTCATCATCCATTCGTTTCGCTTGGATATGGCAAACCGTGGCGGTATCGCCTCAAGGGGGGGATATACCGAGGTATCGCACAAGCCGCAACGGCGAAGCTCTTCGATTTTCCTCTGCTCGGAAAGGCTCCTGTACGGAGTAACGTAAACCAGCTCCATGCCCGTATAGCTCTGCTTCAATTCTCGGCAGGCATACGCGCATAGCCGGTCAAAATCGCCGCGAAAGCCAAGGTAGCAAACAGTGCTCTCGCTTTCCTCGATCAGGGTTCGGAGCTGCTCCTTCACGATTTCTTTTGTTCGGTTGCTTGTGGGAATTGTTGCGTGACCCGCAAAGGCGATCGTCATATACACCTCCGATTTCGTGGAAAACCACGATTCTCGGAGTATAGTATACACCAAAACGGGAACTTCGTCAATATCGTGGAACTCCACGAGAGAAAAGAGAGGCATTTTCCTATAATAATTGTGGAATTCCACAATTCTTATAGGTGCGGTGCGATGAAATTAAACGATGCAATACGGAAACGTATAGACGAGGTCTGCAAGGAGAAGGGGAGCAATGTATGCGATCTTTCCTTAAGCGGCGGAATGTCGCCCTCGGCGATCTATGACCTCATCAAGGGGCGGACACAATGCTCCAAGGTCATTACCGTAAAACGCTTTTGCGAGGGTGCGGGCATTACCCTGTCTGAATTTTTCGACAGAGAGTATTTTAACGACACCGAGGAAGAATAAAAAAGAGCAAGCACGGGGTGCTTGCTCTTTTTTATCAGCGAAGGGCGCGGCACATCGCCTCGCGGCGTTCGGGGGTATAGTCCTCCAGCATCCGTCGGGCATAGCCGAGGCGGTGGGCGTTATTGAGCAGAGAATAGTAGTTGACGTCGGTGGTCGGGAGCCACGGCACCGCCATAAAGCCGAGCATGTGCTCGTCAACAAGCTCCTCGGTGAGGGCGAGCCACACCGTCTCGGCAATATTCTGGCGGAAGCACCAATCGGTCGCCGTCGGGATCTGATCGTATCCCATCCTCGCAAAGTCGAGGTAGGTCTGATAGCCGACCTGCGGATAGCGCCCGTCCTTCTTCGGCACGATCTTCTCGTACCGCCAGTTTGACTGCACGCACTCCTTCGGCATCTTCTTTTCCCAGTCGGCCTGATGGCCCCAATAGTAGTCGCTCCAGATCCAGGGGCGCGCGCCGTGCTTTTCCACCTCGTCAAAGAGGTAATAGAGGTCGTGCCACCAAAGCGCCTCCGAGCGGATCGAGGTCATCCCCGTGTGATGGTCGGGATACTCCTCCTCGTCCATCCCGAGATGGAAGAAGCGGGGGTGATCAAACAGCTCCGCGACCTCGGCGATGAGGTCAGCGGCGACCCCGTAGTAGGTGTCGGTCGAGAGCATATAGGCGTACTGCTTGAGCCAGGCATCGTGGCAGGCCGAGAAGTTCAGCTTCGGCAGGGGCTCAATGCCCATGGCGCGGAGGCGGTCAAGCTCGCTCCGGAGCTCCTCCTTCGTCCATGAGCCCTCGATGGCAAGCTCGGGGTGGCTGTCATAGACGACCCCCTCGCCAATGTCGATAAGGAGGGTATTGATCCCAAAGCCGGGGAGCTGATCGACAACGCGCCGCCATACCTCGCGGTCGGTCGGCAGGACCTCGGAATAACGCCCCTCTCCCTCGCATTGGGGCGGCTGCTCCGGCGCGGGTGACCAGGCATCCCCCCACATATTGTTACCAAGACCCATAAAGAAGGTCCACATCTTTTCCATAGCAGTTCTCCTTTCACGGCGAGCTTTCACTTCACTATACCACATCGGCGGCCCTCCGTCAATCCCCGGGAGGGGCGTTTCTTTGGGGAAAGCCGCGATCTCAAAGGGAAATCGAGCCACACGCCGCCCTCGCGGCTTGACAACCACCCCAAGCCGCCGTATAATAAAAGGAGATGCGCGGTCCGTGACCGCAGAAGGGAGGGGGGCCGATGTCCTCGTTTACAAGACAAGCGATTATGGATTCCTTTCTGCGCCTTCTTGAAAGGAAGCCCTTCCGCAAGATCACCGTGCGCGATATCGTTGAGGAATGCGGTGTCAACCGCACGACCTTCTACTACTATTATCAGGATATCTACGCCATCGTCGAGGACCTGGTCTCCTCGGCGCTCGCCGCCCATGTCGCCGTCTTTTCGGGGGATGTGCGCCCGGCCGACCTCCGCGACGCGCGTGACTTTGCCATCATCCACCGCCGCGCCCTCCTGAGCCTCTACGAGTCGCTCGGACACGAGGCGGTGCGGCGCTACATCCTCCGTGAGACCGAGGGGCCGCTCGCCTCGCTCGTTGAGCGCTGTGCCGAGGGGCTGAGCGTGAGCGAGGCGCAAAAGAGGACGGTGCTCCTCCTTGTGCGTGAATCGCTCCTTGGCGCCCTCTGCCTCTTCCTTCGGGGCGAGCTCCCGGCCGAGGAGGGGGTCGCAGTACCTCTCAGCAGCATTCATAAGCAGATACGCTTTGCCCTCGAGCACTGCGCCGCCAAGAACAAAGAAGACGGATCCATCAAGAAAGGAGAGACGTGAGTATGCATCCTCGTGGCGAAAAGATCGTCAAGGCCGCCAAGGCGGCCTCCCTGGTCGTTTCGGGGCTTTCCCTGATCCTCGGGATCATCCTGGCCGTATGGTCGGAGGCGCTGGCAACGCCCCTGCGTTTTCTTGTGGGGATCGACTGTCTCCTCCTTGGCGCCGTCAAGATCTTCGGCTATTTCTCGAATGACCTGTACCGCATTGCCTATCAGTTTGACCTGGCGGCAGGGGGCGCCGCCACGCTCTTCGGGCTCCTGCTTCTGGTGGCCCCGGGTGTCGTCATGCCGCATCTTGTGTCCTGTGTGGCCGCCGCCGTTCTTCTTGACGGCCTCCTCCGCGTGCAAACGGCGATCGACGCCAAGCGCTTTGGGATGGACTATTGGTATCTCCTCCTTCTCGGCGCCCTCCTTCTCGTAGCAGGCGCCCTCGTCATCCTCTTTCTCGGCGACCCCCCGTACCGCATCGTCCTGATCGGCATATTCCTGATCGCCGATGCCTTCGTCAGCGTGATCGTGACGATGTATACCGTAAGGGTAAGGGTGAAGAAGAAGCACCGCGAAAACGAATTCCTCGGAGGCTAAAATTGCGCTCTTCCGCGGAGTCGAGCACAACCGTGCTCGCTGACCGCCTTTGGTCAGCTTCGCAGTGCCCGCCTCCACGAAATAGCATCAATTTTACCACTCCGAGGAACCTCGGAGGCTAAACTTGCGCTCTTCGCCGCCGAGGAGGGCAACCATGGTCGCCGTAGGTCACTACGGCTTCTGTAGGGACCGACGCTTGCCCTCCCCGCGGATATGGTCGAAATGCGCGCTCATTCTCATTCGCTTCATTTCTCCCTATCCTTGGGGTATCGCTTCACAAAAACGCCACACCGTGGCCTTTTCGCTTGCTCACCCGGCGGCCCCCCCACGACGACAAAGTGCATCAATTTTCCCTCCCCGAAAACTCAGTCACTTAAAGCCTTCCCCGGTGGGTGAGCGAGGATAAAAAGCCACGGTGTGGCTTTTTATCGAAGCGAAGTCCTCGACGCA
>JAZSGE010000041.1:0-2217 GCA_045532575.1 Eubacteriales bacterium
ACACGGAACGGGGAATTTTGCGGTGTTGTGATTACTGCAGGCGGGTCGCAAGATGGCGGTAGACCGCATCGGCGATCTGATAGCGCCCGGCGGTGTTCGGGTGAACGCCGTTCGCCTGCACGGTACCGGGCTGCGGGTCGCGGATGTTGCCGCCGACAACGATGCCGGCATCAACGTCGGTCGGATAATTGTTCGCGGCATCAAACTGCCCTGCCGTGCTGACGACCGATACGAAGGAGGAATACGCCTCGTCCGCGGCGATCTCCTCGTAGGCCTTGGCAAAGTCGTAGGCCACGCACATCTTCTCGTAATAGTTCCACGAGGTGCCGTAGGAGGCCCCAAAGCCGTCACGCGAGGGGAGCTGGAGGGTGACGAGGGTGACGTGGCACGCCGGGAACTCGGCATGCATCAGGTCAATGAGCGTCTTGGCCATGGCCTTGAACTGCGCAGGCGCTACGCCTGTGTGGTTCCAGCCGAGGAAGATGACAAGCTCGTCGATGCCCTCACCGTTATCGACATCCACTCCCTGCGCCTTGGCATAGGATGTAAAGTCGACCTTGCCTTCCTCGGCATTCCAGAAGGGGTTGCCCTCGGCGGCACGGGCGTTTGTGTAGGAAAAGCTCGCCAGGGTCGAGGCACCGCTGTAATGGGTGAGCGTTCCCGCCTCCGTCATGACCTTGGCACCTTCGTTGGCGACACCGTCCGCAGTGACGCAGATGAGCTTCAGGCGGGTCTCTTCGATGGTCTCGATCTTCCAGAGCTGATTCTGATCGTCCTTATAGAAGGAGTGCTGCACGAGCTTTTGGCGGTCGTCCTCGCTAAGGTCGATGTCCACGTAGCGGAAGTAGTTCCTTGCGACGTAGGCGGTGGTATAGGAGGTGAAGCCCCAGCCGCCAAAGCCCTCGTAGCGCACCTTACCGTCGGTCTCCGGGACCTCGCGTGTGCCGAGGAGGTTGATGTTGGCAAGGCCGGCTCCTGCGGGGGTCCCACCCGTCGCCGTCAGACGGCGGTAAAGCTCACCGACCCAGAGGCCGCCGCTCGTCAGCGAGTCGCCGACGATGAGGACGTTCTTTTCCTTGGCGGGAGATTTCGGCTTGTCGACAACATTGAGAATAACGCTGTCCTCATCAAGCACATTGCCGAGGTTGTCGCGCACGGTGATCGTCAAGGTATGGGTGCCGATCTCGTCGGTCTTCGGCGTATAGACGTACTTTTTGCTGTAATTTGAGCCAAGGTTCTCGCCGCCGAAGAAGAGCTCGTAGGCGTAGAGGTCGCTGTCAAGGCACTTCGAGATGCCCTTGTAGAAGAGCTCGAAGGTGTCGCCGACCACAAGGTCGTACTGCTTGGGAAGCTGAAGAAGATCCATATCCTTCTCCTCCTCGGCGGCATCACCGCCAACGCCCTCGGGGAGCACCACCGTCTGCTGGATGCCGAAAATAAAGTCGATATCAGGAGCGATCGGCGAGTAGGACCTCGAGATTCTCGCCTCGGCCGCCATCGCCTGGCCGGCCGGTGCCTGGTAATAGCCGCTGTACTTATAGGCAGACGTGCCCTCAATGAGAGCGGGCTCATAGAAGTAGGTGTTATTGGTCGAGAAGCTGGCACGGATGCCGGTATCCCCGATGACATTGACACCGAGGATGAAGATCTCGTTATCGCCGAACGCGGCAAGGTCGGTGCGAGGGATCTCGACCATCACGCGGTAGTCGGCGGTGCCGTTCGTCACCATGGTGGCGGTATAGGACTTCACGAGCGTGGAACTGCCGGAGTCTTCCCCGTTCGGCTTGCGGATCTGGAACTCGAGCGTTGCCGTCTCACCGACCGAGGGGGTTGCGTCGCCTTCATCCGAGTAGAAGCCGAACTGATTGAGCGAAATGGCAATGATCTTATCGTTAGAGCCGAACATCACCTTTTTGGTCATGGGGGCTGCCCAGCCGCGGAAGACCAGGTTCGGGTTGACCTTAACCGGCTTCGTGCTTTCGCCGCCGTCGGAAACCGTGCTTGTAGAGACCTCGGCCTCCTTAATGAGGGCATTGGCCAGAAGCTCGACGTACGTGATCACGGTCTCCCATTCGGAGGGAGATGTGGCGCTCTCGCCGTCCTTACCGTTCGTCACGGTGAATTCGGCCGTCGAATCGTCCGAGAAGGTAAGTCGGATCGTAGCCATGTCGTTCTGTGAGCCAAGGAGTTGTTCCTGAGTATTGTCTTTCTAAGACC
>JAZSGE010000035.1:0-1992 GCA_045532575.1 Eubacteriales bacterium
TTAACGCGCTTCTTGACAAGATCAAGGACGGCTCGCTCTCGGAGGAGCTCAAGGTCGATGCGGAGGGCACCCTCGCCGAGCTGAACACCAAGGTTGACGCCTTGCTGGCGGGCGGCGGTGGGGTGGTCCGCGAGGAATACCGCGGTGAGGTCACGGTGGAGGATATCATCCCCCTCGTCGCCCCCGTCATCGAATGCACGGGAGGTGACGGCCTCAAGATCAGCTACGACCCCGACAAGATCCAGCGCGTAGACAAGTGGGGGATCTACTACGCCGACGGAAGCTTGATGAAGTACATCGAGTGCACCGGCGCCGAGCAAAGTGTTTCCGCCAATTACAGCACCTCGTGCTATGTCACGTCCGTCGATGCCAACGGCGCGGAATCGCCCGCAAGCAACATCGTAACGACCGAGGCAGAGTGCTTCCCGGCGGGGACGCCTGTCCTGATGGCGGACGGCTCCTATAAGATGATCGAGGAGATCGCCGTGGGCGATACGGTGCAGTCCTACGACCTTGAGGCGGGCACGTATTGCGACGGCTACGTGACTGCCGTCGTTATCGGATACACGACAAGGATCGCTATGCTGTTGCTTTCGGATGGATCCTACATTGCGATGGCCGAGGGGCATCCCCTCTATACCGCTGACGGGTGGCATTCCCTAACGAACAAAAACGGCTATCCCACGCTTGCGGTGGGCGACAAGATCCTCAGCGCGTTCGGCTACATTGAGATTACGGAGCTCGGGGTCGTCGATACCGAGGAGACCGCGGTCTATTCGCTTTCGGTGTCTACTTCGCCGGAACAGGATTCGCTCTCGCCGCCCACAGCGGAGGATCAGCCTGATGATGAGCCGTGCAAAGGTGTCTACTTCGCCGGAACAGGATTCGCTCTCGCCGCCCCGACTCACAGTTAAAGGAGTAAGTATGTATAAGGTCTGCGCTTACGCGATCTGCAAAAACGAGATCAAAAATATCCGCCGGTGGCTCTCCTGCGTCAAGGAGGCCGACGAGGTCGTTGTGCTCGACACCGGCTCCACGGACGGCACCTGGGAGGTCCTTCGGGCCTCCGGTGTGCGGTGCTACCGGAAGGTCATTCATCCCTTTCGCTTTGATGTGGCGAGGAACGAGGCGCTGGCGCTGGTCCCCGAGGTATGCGAGATCTGCCTGCCTCTTGATATCGACATGATCCTCCCTGCGGGCTGGGCGGAAACCCTCCGCCGGGAGTGGCGAGCCGGCCTTTATACGCTTGAGATCCCGCAGTATTTTAAGGCGGAAAACCGTGCCGGTGTATGGTATGCGCATCGTCGGCACGATGTTGCGTGGCATTATCCCGTGTACGAGCAGCTGAAGGGCGAGGGCGCGAGGAAAAGCACGGCGCATACCCTCATCATCCACGATTACGACCCAAAGAAGGGATCGCACGCTATGTATCCGCAGCTCGCCGAGCTCGGGGTCGCCGAGAACCCGAATGACCCTTACTGCAAGATCATGCGAGCCCGTTTCGCCAAAGAACGCAAGGAGCTGTCCAAATGAGAACGATCATTACCTATAAGGGAGAGGTTATCGCCTCCCTCGTTCCCGGGCAGAAAGCGATCCTGCATTGTGAGGATAAAGATGTGAAAGGCGATCTGGTCGTTACCCTTACCGATGAGGTAGAGCTTGAACCCCTCCCGACCCCGAGCATCACGCTTGACGGCGACACTCTGAGCATCACGGACGAAAGCGGCCTTGCCGAGGAGTTTGTCATTCTCGTGGACGGCGTGGAGACGGCAACGGTGAGCGCGAAGGCGCTTATCACCTTCACCATTGACGGCACAACCTATCAAGCCGAGCGCGGTATGACTTGGGGCGAGTGGGTTGAGAGTGCATATAACACAGGCGGATGGTATATCAAAAATGTATCGCCGTATTATGTGGTTGCGGAAGGCAGGGCGTGGTTACATCTCGCAAGTACTTGCGAGAGCGGAAATAGTGCATGCATTCTTTCCGTGG